>ADBE01000032.1 GCA_000176735.1 Neisseria polysaccharea ATCC 43768
ATGCCGTCCGCCTCAACGCCATCAGCAAAGGCGCGCGCCATCAGGGCGTGGTCGGATTTATCGATGCCTCCAAAAACCACGTCCACCTCGAAGACGTATTGGAAAACTTGAGCGAACCGCCGCTGCTGCTGATACTCGACGGCATCACCGATCCGCACAACCTCGGCGCATGCCTGCGTACCGCCGACGCAATGGGCGTACACGCCGTCATCGCACCGAAAGACAAAAGCGCGGGGCTGAACGCCACCGTCAGCAAAGTCGCCTGCGGCGCGGCGGAAACCGTCCCCTACATCACCGTAACCAACCTCGCCCGCACCCTGCGCGAGCTGAAAGAATACGGCATCTGGATTATCGGTACCGACATGGGCGGCGACGCCGACCTTTACCATTGCGATCTGCCCGACAGCGCGGCATGGGTGATGGGCAACGAAGGCGACGGTATGCGCCGCCTCACGCGCGAACACTGCGACATGCTGGTGTCCATACCCATGTTCGGCACGGTCGAAAGCATGAACGTCTCCGTGTCTGCCGGAATGGTATTAAGTGAAACACGCCGACAACGCGTATTAAAAAACGAAAAAGCGTAAGCCTCAAAAACAATGCCGTCTGAAACAGGGATTCCGTTTCAGACGGCATTCATTTTCAAAATCAGTGTTCCAAGTGGTCGGTATCAAACTTGACCGCCGCCTCGGTTTTATCTTCGGGCAAGACCAAATTCAGCAAGACTGCCGTAATGCCGCCTGCAGAAATAGAGTTTTGGAACAAGACGGGCAGATTCTTAAACACTTCCGGCTCAAACGCGACACCCAAGCCCAAACCGACCGACGTTGCCGCAATCACCGCCTCGCGCCTGCGGATGCCGTGGCTGACCAAAATCCGCACGCCCGCAATCGCAATCAAGCCGAACATCAAAACCATCGCGCCGCCCAACACCGGACTCGGAATCGTCGTAAACGCGCGTCCGACAACGGGGAACAGACCCAACAACACCAAAATCACGGCAATATATTTGCCCACATGACGCGAAGCCACGCCGGTCATCTGAATCACGCCGTTGTTTTGTGCAAACGTCGTCAGCGGCAGCGAACCCAAAGCCGTCGCAATCACCGACACCAAGCCGTCAGCCAACACGCCGCCGCGCAAGCGTTTGGTGTATTCCTCGCCTTCAATCGGCTGATCGGACACCATTGCCGTCGCCGTCAAATCGCCGACCGCCTCAAACACGCTCAACAGGAAAATCGCGCCCGCCACAACAAACGCGTGCCAGTCGAAAGCAAAACCGTATTTAAACGGTACGGGCAGCGTAACCAGCGGCAGGTTTTGCAGTGCGGAAAAATCCACCTTACCCAAAAACAGCGCGACAATGTAGCCGACAATCAGACCGACCGCGATGCCGCTCATCCGCAGCAGCGGATTTTTCATGCAGTTGAATATCAACACAATCAGCAACACCAGCGAAGCCAACCCCAAGTTTTCCATCGAGCCGAACGTGCCGTCCGCCTTCGCGCCGAAGCCGCCACCGAAATCAGTAATGCCGACGTGTACCAAACTCAGACCAATGAGCATCACGACCACGCCGCTAACCGTCGGCGTAATCACTTTTTTCAAATACGGCAGAAGCCACGCCGAGAAACACACCAAAAACGCGCCGACAAACGATACGCCCAAGAGCGTCGAAATCATCGCATCCTTGGTTAAACCGCCCTCTTTCATCCCCGCGCCGAGCGCAATCATGACGGTAACGAACGAGAAATTCACCGACTGGATGGACAGCATCCCCGAACCGACCGGCCCGAAGCGGTTGACCTGCAAATAAGTGCCGACACCCGACGCAACCATCGCCATTGACACGAGATACGCCGTCATTTCCACCGGCAGTTCCAGCGCGCCGCCCACAATCAGCGCGGGCGTAATCATCGGCACAAAAATCGCCAAAAGATGGGTAACGGCACTCAAGAGCGCATTACCGAACGGCGGCCTGTCTTCCAAACCGTACACCAAATCAGGCGAATCCGCCTGTTTTTTCATTGTTTCAGCCATTGGAGTCTTTCTATCCGTTGTCAAACGTTAAAAAATTTTAAGAACGAAATTGTAACGAATCAAAGATTCCTTATCAATTCAAATCCTCATGTGCAAAAACACCACCGGTTGTCCGAATTCAAATTTCTTTGAATTTCCGCACCGGACAGTCCTTCATTTTCAGAGGACCTTCATGCGCTTAACACATTTTAATCCTCAACGGCGCATCCACTGCTTAAACCCAATAATTTCATGATTATAAAAAAATATTATTTATTAAGATATGATAGAACTTAAGCCTTAGAACCAACCGTGCGGCCGATATGTTTCACACAAACAACAAAGTAAGCTACAATCCGAAGCATAATCGACCTCACTCAATGAATAAAAGGTTTCCGTATGTTACAAGGTAGCTTGGTTGCCCTGATTACCCCGATGAATCAAGACGGCAGCATCCATTACGAACAACTCCGCGATTTGATCGACTGGCATATCGAAAGCGGTACCGACGGCATCGTCGCTGTCGGCACGACAGGCGAATCCGCCACCCTCTCCGTCGAAGAACATTTAAGCGTAATCGAAGAAACGGTCAAACACGTCAACAAGCGCGTCCCCGTCATCGCAGGTACCGGCGCCAACAACACCCTTGAAGCCATCGCACTTTCGCAAGCCGCCGAAAAAGCCGGTGCAGACTTCACCTTATCCGTCGTCCCTTATTACAACAAGCCCTCCCAAGAAGGCATTTACCAACATTTCAAAACCATCGCCGAAGCCACTTCGATTCCGATGATTATCTACAACGTGCCCGGCAGAACCGTCGTCAGCATGAACAACGAAACCATCCTGCGCCTTTCAGAAATCCCCAATATCGTGGGCGTTAAAGAAGCCAGCGGCAACGTCGGCAGCAACATCGAACTCATCAACCGCGCCCCCGAAGGCTTCGCCGTCCTTTCCGGCGACGACCATACCGCCCTGCCGTTCATGCTGTGCGGCGGACACGGCGTTATTACCGTAGCTGCCAACGCCGCACCCAAGCTCTTTGCCGATATGTGCCGCGCCGCACTTCAAGGCGATATTGCCCTCGCACGCGAACTCAACGACCGGTTGATTCCGATTTACGACACCATGTTCTGCGAACCCAGCCCCGCCGCACCGAAATGGGCGGTATCCGCCCTGGGCAAATGCGAACCGCACGTTCGTTTGCCGCTCGTTCCTCTGACGGAAAACGGACAAGCAAAAGTCCGCGCCGCCCTGAAAGCCTCAGGACAACTTTAAATATAGCCATGCCGTCTGAAGCGTTCAGACGGCATAACGCAACAAACACTTTAATATCCATCACACAGGATGACACGATGACCAATATCAAACCTGTAATCTCCGCACTACTCCTCATCGGACTGACTGCCTGCACCGGCAGCACGACCGAGCAGCCCAAACTTGACTATCAAAGCCAGTCGAACCGTTCGGTGAAACTCGAAGTCCCACCCGATTTGAACAACCCCGATCAAGGCAACCTCTACCGCCTGCCTGCCGGTTCGGGAGCCGTCCGCGCCAGCGATTTGGAAAAACGCCGCACACCCGCCGTCCAACAGCCTGCCGATGCCGAAGTATTGAAAAGCGTCAAAGGTGTCCGCCTCGAGCGCGACGGCAGCCAACGCTGGCTTGTCGTTGACGGCAAATCCCCCGCTGAAATCTGGTCGCTCCTGAAAGCCTTCTGGCAGGAAAACGGCTTCGACATCAAGTCCGAAGAACCTGCCATCGGACAAATGGAAACCGAGTGGGCGGAAAACCGTGCCAAAATCCCCCAAGACAGCTTGCGCCGCCTATTCGACACAGTCGGTTTGGGCGGCATCTACTCCACCGGCGAGCGCGACAAATTCATCGTCCGTATCGAACAGGGCAAAAACGGCGTTTCCGACATCTTCTTCGCCCACAAAGCGATGAAAGAAGTGTATGGCGACAAAAACAAAGACACGACCATGTGGCAGCCTTCCGCTTCCGACCCCAACCTTGAGGCCGCTTTCCTGACGCGCTTTATGCAATATTTGGGCGTTGACGGACAGCAGGCGGAAAACGCATTGGCAAAAAAACCGACCCTTCCCGCCGCAAACGAAATGGCGCGTATCGAAGGCAAAAGCCTGATTGTCTTAGGCGACTACGGCAGAAACTGGCGGCGCACCGCGCTCGCCCTCGACCGCATCGGGCTGACCGTCGTCGGTCAAAACACCGAACGCCACGCCTTCCTGGTTCAAAAAGCCCCGAACGAAAGCAATGCAGTTACCGAACAAAAACCCGGCCTGTTCAAACGCCTGCTGGGCAAAGGCAAAGCGGAGAAACCTGCCGAACAGCCGGAACTGATTGTCTATGCAGAACCCGTTGCCGACGGCTCGCGCATCGTCCTGCTCAACAAAGACGGCAGCGCATATGCCGGCAAAGACGCATCCGCACTGTTGGGCAAACTCCATTCCGAACTGCGTTAAACCGTTCAAAACAAAAGCAGCTTCCAAACAGAAGCTGCTTTTTTATGCGGAACTTTTTACAACAAATGGGGCAAAATATCCTCAACTGCCCGCACCAACGCATCCGCCAAAGGCGGATCGAACGCGCAATGCCCTGCCTGAACCACCCTCAATTCCGCTTCCGGAAAGGCTTTCGACAGCTCCCACGCACTCTGCATCGGCGTACACAAATCATACCGCCCCTGCACGATAATGGTCGGGATATGCCGTATTTTGCCGATATTGCTCAAAATCGCCTTATCGCCCTGCAACCAGCCGCCGTTGACAAAATAATGGTTTTCCAAACGCGCGATTGCCAGTGAGGCATAAGCATCTTCATCCGCTTCCTCCGGCTCGAAACGGATCAGATAGCTTTCCCAATCCGCCCAAGCCTTCGCGGCAGACAGGCACACTTCTTCATCTTGATGAAACAGCAACCCGTGATACGCCTCAATCAGCCGGTTCCGCCGATTTTCAGCAATCGGCGCGACAAATTTTTGCCATTGTTCCGGATAAATCCGGCTCACACCGCCCGCCTCGTTCAGCCACGCCGTTTCAGACGGCCTGCACAAAAATATCCCGCGCAATACCAATCCCTTTACCCGTTCCGGATGGGTTTGGGCATAAGCCAGCGACAAAGTGCTGCCCCACGAACCGCCGAACACCAGCCATTTCCCGATACCCAGCATTTCACGGACTTTTTCAATATCTGCCACCAAATCCCAAGTCGTATTGTCTTCTGCACAAGCATACGGGCGCGAACGTCCGCAACCGCGCTGGTCGATGATGACGATGCGGAACACATCGGGATTGAAAAAACCCCGACATTCAGGCGAAGCCCCCGCGCCCGGCCCGCCGTGTAAAAAAATGACCGGCACACCGTCGGGATTGCCCGACTCTTCCCAATAAATTTGATGAATTTCAGACACCTGCAAGTATCCGCTATGAAAAGGCTGTCTTATCTCATACATCATCTTCTCCCATATTGCTTCTGACAATCCGAACATCCCCACACGCAACATCACGCACGAGACACAAGCCGCTCCGAAAGGCAAATTCCGAAAAATCGCGATATAGTGGATTAACAAAAATCAGGACAAGGCGACGAAGCCGCAGACAGTACAGATAGTACGGAACCGATTCACTCGGTGCTTGAGCACCTTAGAGAATCGTTCTCTTTGAGCTAAGACAAGGCAACGCCGTACTGGTTTTTGTTAATCCGCTATATTCCGCCATCTCTAAGATTTACAGCGATACACGGGTGATTTAAGGAATGCCCGAACCGTCATTCCCGCAACTTTTCGTCATTCCCACCACTTTTCGTCATTCCCGCCACTTTTCGTCATTCCCGCGCAGGCGGGAATCTAGAATCTCGGACTTTCAGATAATCTTTGAATATTGCTGTTGTTCTAAGGTCTGGATTCCCGCCTGCGCGGGAATGACGGCAGTGCTTCCTTGGCTTAGTTTTATTTTAACCAACTACATAGTGGATTAACAAAAATCAGGACAAGGCGACGAAGCCGCAGACAGTACAAATAGTACGGAACCGATTCACTTGGTGCTTCAGCACCTTAGAGAATCGTTCTCTTTGAGCTAAGGCGAGGTAACGCCGTACTGGTTTTTGTTAATCCACTATAAAAACCATCAATCGGAAAATATTGCATAAACAGGCGGAAATATATCATTGAAAAGAAAACCCATACAATGTCGGACAGAAACAAGCCGCTTTGCCATTGTTTTCTAACAGTTAAACCCCCGCACTTCAAGACGGCGGGCCGGCCTTGTTTCAAAATGGCGCAAGCCCCTGCCCTCAAATCCAACGCGCAGGATTAAACCATCATGGCGGCTTTCTTATTGTTTCTTATTGAAACATCGCCCCAAACCCGATACAATCCAACCTTGAGCCATCAGTGAAAATCGTTCTTTTTAATCAGTTAAACCGAATACGGAGCCGAAAATGAATCCAGCC
>ADBE01000031.1 GCA_000176735.1 Neisseria polysaccharea ATCC 43768
TTTTTTGCAGAAAAACGACGATTCCTCATATATAACTTATTAAAAGGAGCTGTCCTAGATAACTAGGACAAACTCGATTTTACTAATTGTTTTAAAATGGAACAAGAACTTTTATCTCACTGTTGTTAAAACGCCATTCGCACTCCTTTAAATACAGCTCAAAATGCTCTTTGGGAATGCCGTTAAACTTGCGTAAATGACGTTTTGCCCGGTTCCAAAAGTTCTCAATTCCATTGATATGGTTTTGTCGTTCGGCAAAATGTGTGCTGTGATTGATACGAAAACGAAGTTTCAGCGAAGCTAAAATGGCTAAATTCACTCACATCCAATACATCATAGCTACGATAACAATCCGTATAAACAATGCTGTCAGGTTTCACTTGTTCACGGATAATAGGAAATAAAGTATTTGGTACAGTAACCGTATAAACTTTACCATTTCGCTTCAAAAGACCGGATACGGCGACTTTACCGGCAGCACCGCGACCGCGTTTACCTTTGCGTTGTCCACCAAAATAACTTTCATCTGCTTCTACTTCGCCATCAAACATTTCCAAATGTGGACTGTTTTGATAAATAAGTAATCGTAAACGATGAAAATAATAGGCTGCGGTATTTTTATTAACGCCTACTAACTCTGCTGCTGTTCTTGCAGTTACACCTGCGACAAATAGCTCAATGAGTTTATTTTGTTTATACTGGCTTAGACGAGTTTTTCTCATAGGGATAATTCTAACTTAATTTGAATTTCCCTGGTTATCTAGGACAGCCCCTAACTTAAACTCAACAAGTAGCATGTGTGCGGAACGCACGTATGCGGTTCTCAAGGTTTGAGCTAAGAGACCGTCTGAAAACAGAAAACCCGTTTCAGACGGTCTTAGTTTGATGTCATTGAGCCAGCGGGTTACAAAGCGTAGTCAATGCCGCTGCGCCTTATGCCTCAGAAGCAATAGGCAGGACATTCGGCCACGGTGAAAACAGAAACGAAACCGCCCAGGCAATCGGACATTTCCTTTTAGGTGCAACTATCGCTCGCGTCAACGGTGGTAATTTTGCTGCCGGCGGCTTGGCAGCAGTTGCAGCTGAAAAGGCAGCGGAACATCTTGTTCAACAGTATAACGATGGTAAAACCGCAATCGATCCGCAAACAGGCGAGTTCAATGCCAACCTGCTGCCGGAACATATTAAAGAAGAAATCAAATCAAAGAGCGGGGTGATTGCATCACTGACGGGAGCGGCCGTGGGCGGCACGCCGATAGACGTGCAAATCTGAGGGTCGGTCGGACAGAATGGAGTAGAGAATAATTTAGTGGGTATATCATATGTTGTATTGACAGCTTTTTCGCATACTCACTGATTTTTTAAAATCTTTTTACATGTTATAGAAATTTCGGTGTGGGAAAGTGATAAAAGTTTTAGGTTGTGTATGTGTCGCAGCATTAAGACCTTATCTAAGATATGAATATTAGCCTAGAGTTTCAAAGAGAATGCGGCAAAGGCTTAAGGAGTCAGGTTTTGCTTTCTGACGATGGCGCGGATAACGGTACGGTTGGGGTGGAGGGCGTGGCGCAGGCGTTTTGAGAGGGGGGTGGGGCAAACCTAGGATTTCGGCTGCAATGGCGGCGGCGCATATGGGGGCGGTGGCGAGTCCGCGGGTGCCGTGCGCGGTGTTGGCGTAGGCATTAGGCAGATATGGGCATGGGGCGTCGATGCGGTAGTTTTTGTCCAGCGCAAGTTTGGCGTAAGTTTGTTGCATGGCGGCAATGTCGCTGAGTGCGCCGACGATGGGCAGATGGTCGGGACTGTCGCAGCGCATGGCGGCGTGCCCTTGGTGTTTTTGGGGGTTTGGGTTGGCGGCGAACAATGATTCGGCAAGGGCGGGGTTAAGGTGTGCCAATGCTTGGCGGTTTGAGGTTTCTTCGGCGTCGTTCCATCCGGTATGGCTGCTGTTGGGAATAAAACTCGCGCCGTAGCAGTGCAGTCCGTGCCACGACGGGCTGATGTAGCTTTCGCCTGAAACGGCGCAACGCAGTTGTTCGGAAAACGGGGTGGACGGTGTGAGGCCGGTTTGTCCGCGTATTTGCCTGAGGGGCAGGGCGGCGAGGTTGGTTTCGGGCAGGCAGGGGCTGTGCGCGCCGGTGCAGTAGATGATGTGTGTGGCGGAAAATATGCCGTTTGGCGTGCTTGCAATCCACTTTTCCCCGTCGTGGGAAATGTCGGTTAACGGTGTGTCTTCGTGCAGTCCGATCAGCGGATGGCTGAGGAGGGCGCGGACGAATGCGGGCGGATTGAGCCATACGCCGTGCTGCCAAAACAGTCCGCATAATGGTTCGGCGTAGGGGGTGTTCAGCGGGATACCGGCGATTTTTTCGGCTTCTGCCTGCGTGATGCTGCGGTAGAGGTGGTTATGGTGTTTTTGCAAACCCAATTCGTGATTGCGTTGTTGTTCGGTGCGGCTGTAATTGAGGTGGATGATGCCGTTTCCGCCCCATGTGTCGGAGTCGGGCAAGATGTGTTCGAGCAGGCGTTTGGTGTAGCCGTAACCGGCAATCAGCAGTTCGGTCTGTTCGGTGTCGTGCGGCGAGATTTTGGCGTAGAGCAGCCCTTGGCGGTTGCCGCTGGCGGCTTGGGCAGCTTTTCGGGCTTCCAATACGGTAACGGAAATGCCGTGTGATGCTAAGGCGTGGGCGGTCGATGCGCCGGATATGCCCGCTCCGATAACGAGAATGTGTTCCGGTTTTTGCCGTTCGGATGTTTGTGGAAGTGCAAACCAGGGTTTGTCGGACTTGCTTTCGGTTTGCGGGATGGCTTCGGTCTGCCAGGAAATGTGGTGGAAGTGTTCGTGCAGGCGGCGGGTGCGTGAAGGGGGAACCAGCCAGAAGCGGACATCGGGCAGGATGTGTTCGATGAGGTTGATGCTGTCGAACTGGAGGCACTGCGTTGCCTGATCCAAACGGTGCTTCAGACGGCATTCCGCGTCTGAAGCATCTTGTGCGGTTTGAAAATCGGGAATCTGATTATCGGGGAGGCAGATAATCAGGTTGAGTGGGGGGGTGGGTTTGCGGATGGCTTGGTCGAGTGTGCGGATGTCGGGAACGCCGTCCCATACGAGATTGTCCATATCAATGCCGTCTGAAATGTGGGTTTGAATATCGGTATCGGGATAAAGCTGTTAAAATACGCGCCGTTTGAAGGCACGCCTGCGCCTGCCGGATATTGTATGCCGAACCGAGGTGTTTTTTGAATAATATTCCTGTTGAAATCCGTTTGTTGAAAAACCGTACCGTGTTGGTTTTGACTTATGGGGACGAACCTAAAAGTCTGCCTGCCGAATTTTTACGCGTCTATTCGCCGAGTGCGGAAGTGCGCGGACACGGCGTGGGACAGGATGTTTTGCAGACCGGCAAGGCGGATGTCCAAATCACGGATTTGCAGCCTGTCGGACAGTATGCGCTGAAAATCAGTTTTTCGGACGGGCACGACAGCGGTCTTTACGATTGGGCGTATCTGCACCGACTGGCATACGGATACGATGCAATGTGGCAGGAATATTTGGACAAATTGGCGGCGGCGGGCGCGTCGCGTTTTGAAGAGAAATAAGACCGGTCGGATGGCAATCTGACGGGCAACGGTATCAGAGAGGTGGTTAGAATATGGGCGGACAGAAAACGCATTTCGGGTTCAGTACGGTCAACGAAGACGAAAAAGCCGGAAAAGTGGCGGAAGTGTTCCACTCCGTCGCCAAAAACTACGACATTATGAACGATGTCATGTCGGCAGGGCTGCACAGGGTGTGGAAGCATTTCACCATCAACACGGCGCACCTGAAAAAAGGTGATAAAGTGTTGGACATTGCGGGCGGTACGGGCGATTTGTCGCGCGGTTGGGCGAAACGGGTCGGCAAGGAAGGCGAGGTTTGGCTGACCGATATTAATTCTTCCATGCTGACCGTCGGGCGCGACCGTCTGTTGAACGAAGGCATGATTCTTCCCGTATCGCTTGCCGATGCGGAAAAACTGCCTTTCCCCGACAATTATTTCAACTTGGTTTCCGTGGCGTTCGGCTTGCGGAACATGACGCATAAAGATGCCGCGCTGAAAGAGATGTACCGTGTTTTGAAACCGGGCGGCACGTTGCTGGTGTTGGAGTTTTCCAAAATCTACAAACCTTTGGAAGGCGCGTATGATTTCTATTCGTTCAAGCTGCTGCCGGTCATGGGCAAACTGATTGCCAAAGATGCGGACAGCTACCAGTATCTCGCCGAGTCCATCCGTATGCACCCCGATCAGGAAACTTTGAAACAGATGATGCTGGATGCAGGCTTTGACAGCGTGGATTATCACAATATGAGTGCGGGCATCGTCGCGCTGCATAAGGGCGTGAAATTTTAAACGGACTGCCTGTGAAACCAATGCCGTCTGAACACGTTTCAGACGGCATTTTTGTGTTTCTTGAGACAAAGGTTTTAAATCTTAAAAATTAATTTACATATATATCAATAATTTATAAGCTTTTTAAAAAATAGGAACAATTATCATTTGCAAGATTGGGAGATGTCTGTATAATGCAGTCAATCCAGTAAACAACGCAGCAGACGAAAGGAGGGAAAAATGCCGGAAAGTATTTTTAAACAGATTTCCCTTGATATTTTGAAACTGCATCGGGATTCTGTTTATTCGCTGCTTGCCACTTCCGGCTGCAACTGTCAGGTGCATGAAGCGGCGTATGTCAACATCGACGGCAAATATTATATTTCGCTTTCATGCGAGCCCGAGGTGGGGGAAGTTAAAACAGGCATTTTGCTGATTGAGGATGAAAGCCGCAACCTTCGTTTGAGCTGGGTCGGCAGTGCGCGGGAGCTTGACCGCAAGGATAGTGCCTACAAACGCGCCCTGTCCGCGTTGTCCAGAAAGCTGGGGCGGTGTAAGGACAAGCTGCATACGGCGGTTCAACCGTTTCTGTTGGAGCTGGTACCGGAGAAAGGCAGATTTTCTGTCGGCGATGAAGAAGTTTGGATTTCTCGAAACGATTTAGTGAGGGCTTTATATCCTGTCGGATACAGTATGCGGCAGGCAATGTTGTAGATTTAAAGTTTTGGTAGTGGTTTGTGTTCCTTTTGCGCCCCTTTCCCAAGGGGCGATTTTTTTGCACGCGTGTTGGCGGCAAAGGAAAAATGCCGTCTGAAACCGGTGTTCGGACGGCATTTCCGTGTGGCGGATTATTCTTCGGGCAAAAGGCGGATACCTTGATTGCCGAGCTGTTTTGACAATTCGGTAACCCTTCCGTGTTTTCCCAAAATAAAATCAGGGAGGATTTCTGCCAAAGGGCGTATGACGAAACTGCGTTCGTGCGCGCGCGGATGCGGCAGGGTAAGGCGGGGGTCGTCGCTGGAGATGCCGTCAAAGTCGATAATGTCCAAATCCAATGTGCGCGGCGCGTTGCGGAAGCTGCGTTCGCGTCCGAAATCAGCCTCGATACGGTTGAGTTCGGCAAGCAGGGCAATGCCGTCCAGAGTGGTGGAAACGGTGCAGACGGCATTGACGAAATCGGGCTGATTGTCGTAACCGACGGGCGCGGTCATATACAGTGAGGAAGCCTGTTTAAGACGGATGTCAGGATGGGACGACAGCGTGTCCAATGCGGCGCGTACCTGTTGGGCAGGGTTTTCAAGATTACTGCCCAGGGCGATGACGGCAAAATGTCTGTTGTTCATAACGGTGTTTCAGAAAGGCAGGACTTTGGTTTTGGCAAGGTAAACGATGCAGGCGACGCAACACATGGCGAGCAGGTAAACAGTGTAGAACTTGGTCGAACGAGGACGGGCGCGCATCATCATCATACCCAATGCGATATAGGCGAGCAGAAGCAGGATTTTTGTACCGAGCCATGGTGCGTTGAACGGGGAGAAATGGGTAATTTTCATCAGCCACAATCCCGTAAACAGCAGCATGGTGTCGTTGAGGTGGGGCAGTGCCTTCCAAAAGCCCGCCAAGGGTTTTTCGGGATTTTTCCAAAGCAGGAAAAAGCGGATGTTGAATACCAAAATGGTAACGGTAACGAAGATTTGGTGGCTGTATTTGACAAACAGATACTGCATGGTCGGCTCTTATCAAAATAAGGGTTGGAATCGGCTTATTTTACCGCAAACATTTATTTTTGACGTAACTTTTCAAATGCCAACAGATAGGGTGGGTTGTTTTTCCGGTTGGTAAAGCCGTAACGCAAAACGGCAAACTGTTCTTGAGGCAGGTTTTTTGCCCATTGTCCGACGGCTTCTGCTTCCTGCTTTCCGTTTTCGTGTCCCGGATAGAGGATGGCAATAAGCATACCGTTTTCTTTCAGTAGGGATAAGGTGGCAGAAAGGGCGGCAATGCTGGTTTCCTTGTCGGTGGTCAGATTCTTGTCGCCTCCGGGCAGCCAGCCGAAATTGAAAACGGCTGCATCCAGCGGCTCCGGAATATATTGCTTCAGGTTTTCATGTCCGTCCAAGATGAGCCGTACATTGCTGTAACCTGCTTCCTGCAGACGGCATCGGGTGTTGTTCAGGGCTTGGGGCTGGACATCGAATGCCCACACTTTTCCCCGGATGCCTACGGTTTGTGCGAGGAAAAGGGTGTCGTGTCCGTTGCCAGCGGTGCCGTCCAAAGCATTGCCGCCTTCGGGAAGTGCCTGCCGCAAAAGGCAATGGGCGAATGGAAGGATGTTTTTCAATAACATTTTGAAATGCCGTCTGAAAATAAAAATACCTTACCGTTGTCCGGTAAGGTATTGAAAGATATGACACGTCATGCTTCGTGCGGATTATTCGGCAGGCTGCTGGACGGTTTCCACTTGGACAAGGGTCGAAGCCGGTGCGGCTTGGGGTTTGTTTTCATGTTGGAGGTTGACGGAGCGAGCCGGTACGATGGTGGAAATGGCGTGTTTGTAAACCATTTGGGTTACGGAAGTGTTTCTTAGAAGAACGACGTATTGGTCGAAAGATTCGACCTGACCTTGCAGTTTGATGCCGTTGACCAGGTAAATCGAAACCGGAACATGCTCTTTACGCAGGGCGTTCAGGAAGGGATCTTGCAACATTTGTCCTTTAGCTGTCATATTTTTAACTCCGTTATTATGATTGTGAAATCGGGCAGAAGCCCTGTGCGTGTCGAATTGTAGCCTTGAATAGGAAAAATTACCAATTTTTTTTGTGTTTGGGCGGTTTTCCGCCGGGCATTTGTATGTTAGGAGCGTTGCTGCAGCATCCACGATTCGATTTTGCGGGCGTCGTTGACCCGCGTGGCGGATGTGGGCGAGTTCAGCAATACGATGGTAACGGGTTGGTTTTGAATGTTGGCTTTGACAACCATAGACCTGCCTGCTTCGCGTATGTAGCCGGTTTTCTGCAATTCGATGTTCCACATGCCTTCCCTGACCAGAGCATTGGAGTTTTTGTAGTTCTGCTGCCCGTTTTTGGTCTGTACCGAGGCGTAGTTGGAAGTCGAGTTGGTGCGGATTTGCGGATATTGGGCGGCAGCGTTGACCATGAGGCTCAGGTCTTTGGCGGTGGAAACGTTTTGGAAGTTGAGTCCGGTCGGTTCGTAAAAGCGGCTGCTGTACATGCCCAGGCTTTGGGCTTTACGGTTCATGGCGGCGACAAATGCGCCCATGCCGCCGGGGTAGGTTCTGCCCAATGCATGGGTGGCGCGGTTTTCGCTGCTCATCAGGCTCAGGTGCAGCAGTTCTTTGCGTGTAAGTGCCGTACCTATGGCAAGACGGCTGCCGGTTCCTTTGAGGCGGTCGATTTCGTCGGGCGTGATGGTAACGGTTTCGTTCATGTCCAAGTTTGCATCCAAAACGACCATCGCGCTCATGAGCTTGGAAATGGAGGCGATGGGCATAATCCTGTCGGCGTTTTTCTGATACAGTATCTGTCCGGTTTTGTTGTTGACGACCAGTGCGGATTGGGAGGACAGAATCAGACCGCTTGTGATGGCTTGGGTGTTGGTGGGGTGTATCGTGCTTTCGGCGAATATTTCTATCGGATCGGAGGAGGTAAGCATGTTCTGTTCTAAAAATTGCCCTAAAATGTCGGTGTCCGCGAAAAGTCGGGCGGAGGGCAGTAGGAAAGCCAAACCGAGGAGCAGGGCGGGGCGCAGGTGTTTCAGTGGGCAGGTGGGCATTTTTGATTCCGTATTTTTGAATATTGGCGTTATTTTGTTGAAAAAACAGCCATCTGTAAAGTATGTCATCTGACAGGAGACTGCCCGTAGGCGGGCGGTCTTGTTGTGTTTTGGGGGTTGGGTTTTATAACATTCTGTTTTTAAATCGGAACATATAGTGGATTAAATTTAAACCAGTACGTCGTTGCCTCGCCTTGCCGTATTATTTGTACTGTCTGCGGCTTCGTCGCCTTGTCCTGATTTAAATTTAATCCACTATATTTTTGTGGTTTGACATGGATATTTTTCATGCCGTCGTGTGTCGGTTTGGATGTTTCCGGCAGTTGAATCCTTGTCCTTTGGGGCGGTAGAATCGGGGTTGGTTTGGAAATTGCGGCGGTGCGTCTGCGTGCCGTTTTGAATAATGGGAATATCGGGAGTAGGACTATGGATGTGAAATATGAATTTACCCTGCCTTCGAGCAGCGGTGCGGATTTTCATTCAGCAGAACATCTGCCTTTGGTCGTGTATTTTTATCCGAAAGACAGTACGCCGGGCTGTACGACGGAAGGCTTGGATTTCAATGCGCGTTTGGAACAGTTTGAGGCATTGGGTTATACCGTGGTCGGTATTTCCCGCGACGGCGTAAAGGCGCATCAGAATTTTTGCGCCAAGCAGGGTTTCCGGTTCGAGCTGTTGAGCGACAAGGATGAAACAGTGTGCCGCCTGTTTGATGTCATCAAATTGAAGAAACTGTACGGGAAAGAGTCGTTAGGTATCGAGCGCAGTACGTTCGTCTTGAATAAGGATGGAGAAATCGCCCATGAATGGCGGAAAGTCAAAGTGGCGGGTCACGCGCAGGAAGTATTGGAAACGCTTTCCCGATAATGTGAACCATGCCGTCTGAAGAAGATTCAGACGGCATTTGTTTGGAACGGTATGGAAGAAGGTTTGATCGACAGGCTGCTTGAAACGCTGTGGTTGGACAGGCGGCTCAGTCAGAATACTTTAAACGGTTACCGGCGCGATTTGGAAAAAATCGCCCGCCGCCTGTCCCAATCGGGCAGAACGCTGAAGGATGCGGACGAAG
This sequence comes from Neisseria polysaccharea ATCC 43768, assembly GCA_000176735.1. Lineage (GTDB taxonomy): Bacteria > Pseudomonadota > Gammaproteobacteria > Burkholderiales > Neisseriaceae > Neisseria > Neisseria polysaccharea. The sequence goes on from ADBE01000031.1 coordinate 9,232, forward strand.
CGGATTTGGCGGCGGCGGTTTATGTTGACGGAGAGCAACGGAGTTCGCAGGCGCGCGCATTATCGGCATGCAAACGCCTGTATATATGGATGGAGCGTGAAGGCATGAGGACGGACAATCCCACCCGTTTGCTGAAACCGCCCAAAATTGACAAGAATATTCCGACCCTGATTACCGAACAGCAGATTTCCCGACTGCTTTCCGCACCGGATACGGATACTCCGCACGGTTTACGGGATAAGGCATTGCTTGAATTAATGTACGCAACCGGCTTGCGTGTTAGCGAAGCGGTCAGGCTGAGTTTTGGCAACCTGGATTTGGACAGGGGGTGTATCACTACCTTGGGCAAGGGTAACAAGCAAAGGATAGTGCCGATGGGTCGGGAGTCCGTATATTGGGTGGAACGTTACTACAAGGAGGCGCGCCCGTTACTGTTAAAGGGAAGGTCTTGCGATGCATTGTTCGTCAGTCAGAAAAAACAGGCATTTCCCGACAGCTGGCATGGATGATAGTGAAAGAATATGCAAGTCAGGCAGGTATCGAACACATCAGCCCGCACAGCCTGCGCCATGCTTTCGCCACACACTTGGTGCAGCACGGATTGGATTTGCGCGTGGTTCAGGATATGTTGGGACATGCCGATTTGAACACGACTCAGATTTATACCCATGTTGCCAATGTGCGGCTGCATAGCGTGGTTAAGGAACATCATTCCCGAAATTGAGGCTCTATTCCCTCATCGGCTTCAGATTAATAAAAAACCAATCGAAAATAGAAATGCGATAAAAAAATACCAAGATAACCGAGTATCTTAACCTTGCAATACGAACTGTTTTTATTTATATTTGCGTACGATAATAAAAGCCGCTATCAGTATGATAGTTTGAGAACACACGGAGTATAAAATGTTTGTCTGTATCTGCAATGCCGTTACCGACCATCAAATCAAAGAAACTATTGCCGCAGGCGCGACCACAATGGGTGATTTGCAATCGCAGTTGGGTGTAGCAACCTGTTGCGGCTGTTGCGGGGAGCTTGCTGCTTCGTTTTTGACGGCACATAACGTGCAACCGACGGTTACGGCAGGTATTAGCGTTCAAGCGTAAAACGGTTTTAAAAATGCCGTCTGAACAGTTCAGACGGCATTTTGCTGTTTTTGGGCTGCGTGTTAAGACAGTGCCGATTTGCTTCAATGATGATTCCGCTATGTATTGGGACGATAAAAGGGATAATAGTTATCCAAGATAAAAATTCTAATGATGGAGGTGCGGCATTCAGACCGACATCAGGCGAACAATATACAGTAATACAAATAGTTGGCGGAGATAATATTGTAAGGCATAAACTTTATATCCTTGGATTTTATAAAGGAAAAGATGGAAATTTTGAATATATCAGAGAAGCAGATGGAAAAATTAATCATAGATTATTTGTCCCTAAGCAGCAATTTCCTGAAAAATAGCAGATAGAGATTAATATGTTAAATGAGATTTTTGAAATTTATTCGAGACAAGGGGAATCTTTGATAGGAATTGGAATTAGAGAAGCCGCATTACCCGTCCCCGCTGCAATAGATATATTAAATTTATTTATCAATGAGAGAATACTTGTATTGGGGGGAGATATTTATATCAAGAAAGATAATTATTTTTATCAAACATATGATAATTGGTATTACGAGGGAAGTAATTTATTTAACAGTATCGACAAAGCAATGCATTATTTATCTCAAATAAAATTAGAGAATGCATACGTATCTTTTGTTTTAAAATTTATCTAACAAAGGAAGCACAAGAATAGATTTATAGTAAAACATCAAGATGTTGAATATCATGACTTAAAAGTCAGGTGTTGGAGTCACAGCTCAGGGGGTGCGAGAAATACATAATAAAGCAAAAGAACTATATGACCAAACAAGAAAGGATAGATGATGGGTTACCATATTAGGATAATAAATACCAGCAAAAAAATTTCAGACGAAAATAAAATATTAAAAAACAAGGAGAACTTGTCAATATTTTTAAGAGAAAATTTAATTATCATGAAGGTTGCAACGAGATGGGTGAAGTATATTTTTATGACCCAAACGATGAGGAAAGCATTCTTTTTTATGATGGGGAAGAATTGCTTGCAATTACCACAAGCAATGATCTACTATCATCAATGATAAAAATTGCAAGGTCGTTTAAGGATGGTTCCAGAGTTGTTGGTGATGAAAATGAGACTTACAAGGATATAAATAATGCATATCTACATGAGGATGATTATGAGCAGACGCAACAAAAAGAAGATAACTACATTAAAAAAATTAAGGACGCCATTATTCCAATAATAGTTCCTATTTTACTTGGGATAATTGCATTAATATTAAAAATATTAAAAATTAATTAATCTTAAAGCTAGGAAACCGGCTATGGACATACTATCCATAAACAATCAAAACTCAACGATATCACTAACTCAAGATGAAGTTTTTGTTTTACGGGCTATCTTGAGTGAGATATATGCAGGTGTATGCGTAGATGCAAGGGAATTTGAAATAATCCATGGCGTTGAAAGAGATGAAGTAGATGATTTGAAGAAATATTTTATTGAAATTTATGAAAAAATGACCACTTGTCAACCCACCACCCCTGAGCCCCTGGTCTGAAGGCTTGGGATTGTGGAAGCAGAACGGTAAGGAAATGCTGATGAAACTAACCCTGATGTTTCGCGAATATTGCAGTTTATGCCACAAGATGCGAGACGAACTTAAACCTTTCCAGGATGAATACGGTTTCGGGCTGGATGTGCTTGATGTGGATGATGATCCCGTTTTGGAAGAGAAATATAATGAGCTGGTTCCTGTTTTGTTGGCAGGTGATAAAGAGATTTGCCATTGGTATTTGGATGAAAAAAAGTTGAGGCAGGTTCTCGAATCGTAAAAATGCCGTCTGAAGCAGGACTTCAGACGGCATTTTTAAATTAAATCAACGGTTCTCGTTTTTTTGCGGAACAGAGGACTTGCCGTTAAAGGCAGTACGTTTGAATGCTTGGTAAATTGCTAGTCTTCTTCGATGTTGCATATTAACCCTTTCTTTATTTTATTTGTCGGTTGGGAGAGAATCTAATTTATTGGTTTACTCAATGAGAGAAGTAAGATTAATTGTGAGATGTTATTGATTGGCAATCATAGCATGTTTCAAAGAAAGTGTAGGCATGATTGTGTAAAGATGATAAGCGTTTGTGTAATCATCGGATTTTATAATAAAACCGCCAAGGCAGTGCTTGGCGGCGGAAACGGAGAGGCGGGCGGCATCAGAGCAGCTTGGAAACGACCTGTGCAAGGGCTTTTTGCCAGTCTGACGGTTTGATGCCGAAGTCGTTTTCGATTTTGCGGCAGTCCAAAATGCTGTATGCGGGCCTGGGGGCGGCGGTCGGATATTCCTTGTCTGAAACGGCAGTCAATTCGGGAATGGGGAAGGATGTCTGCTGTTGCGATGCCGCTTGGAAAATATGTTGGGCAAATTCGTACCAGGATACGGATTTGCCGCCGGCGTAGTGGTAAATGCCGCGAACGGGATTGGACTGCTGCAACAGGCGGATGATGGCGGCGGACAAGTCGCCGGCATAGGTCGGGCAGCCGATTTGGTTGTGGACGGTGGACAGCGGGGAACGTTCCCGCGCAAGGTTCAGCATCGTGCGGACAAAGTTGTTCCCGTATTCGCTAAACAGCCAAGAAGTCCGCAGGATAAGGCTGTCGGGATTGGCAGACAGTGCGAGCAGCTCGCCTGCGGTTTTGGATTGTCCGTATACATTGGAAGGATTGGTAAAGTCGCTTTCCTGATAGGGTCTTTTCCCTTTACCGTCAAAGATATAGTCGGTTGAGATGTGGATGAATCGGGCATGGGCGCGATGTGCTGCCAAGGCAAGGTTGTAAACGGCGGAAGCATTGACGGCAAATGCCGCTGCCGCATCGCCTTCCGCTTTGTCGACGGCAGTATAGGCAGCCGTGTTGACAATAGCGTCGGGTTGGAAACTTTTGACCATGTTGCAGACGGCATCGGCATCGGTAATGTCTAGGGATGCGGAATCCGTCGCAATGGTTTCCCAGTCTTCCGGAAGACGGTCGCGCAGGCAGCGTGCCAGTTGGCTTTTCGAGCCTGTCAATAGGATTCTCATGAGGTATTTCCTTTGGTGAAAGTGTATTGTAGGACTTGCTGTCGGTATTATAGTGCCAAAACTTTGTCGACGGTTGACGGGTTGGCTTTTTGTGCCATGGGTATTGTTTTGCGCCGACTTCGGCTAGAATATCGGTTTGTGATTCAAACCTGTCGGGTGTCGGGTCGGTATTTTCAAGATATTTTCAGGGGGGTGCGAAATGAGTGAGATTGGTTTGGTAAAGATCTATTCTGGAAAAGTGCGCGATTTATATGAAATCGACGATAAACGTATGCTGATGGTCGCTTCCGACCGTCTGTCCGCATTCGATGTGATTTTGGATGACCCGATTCCGGGTAAAGGGGAGATTCTGACGCAGATTTCCAATTTTTGGTTTAAAAAACTGGCTCATATCATGCCTAACCACTTTACCGGCCATACGGTTTACGATGTTTTGCCTGAAAACGAAGCCAAAGTTTTAGAGAAACGCGCCGTCGTGGCTAAAAAACTCACTCCGGTAAAAGTAGAGGCTATTGTACGCGGTTATCTGGCAGGCAGCGGTTGGAAAGATTATCAAAAAACCGGCTCTGTTTGCGGTATTCAACTGCCTGAAGGTATGCAGGAAGCGCAACAACTGCCTGAAGTGATTTTTACACCATCGACCAAAGCCGCAGTTGGCGATCATGATGAAAACATCAGCTTTGAAGAATGCGAACGCATTATCGGAAAAGAATTGGCGGCGGAAGTGCGCGCCAAAGCGATTCAGCTTTATACAGAAGCAGCAGAATATGCGAAATCCCGCGGTATTATTATTTGCGATACCAAGTTTGAATTTGGTTTGGATGAAGAAGGTACGCTGACTTTGATGGACGAAGTATTGACGCCTGACTCCAGCCGTTTTTGGCCTGCAGGCCAATACAAAGTCGGCACCAATCCGCCATCTTTTGACAAACAATTTGTCCGCGACTGGTTGGAGCAAAGCGGTTGGAACAAAAAAGCACCTGCGCCTAAAGTGCCTGCCGATGTGATTCAGAAAACAGTCGAAAAATATCAGGAAGCATTGACTTTGCTGACTCAGGATTGATTTTTAAGTTTGAAGGCCGTCTGAAAAGGATATGTTTCAGATGGCCTTTTTATTGCATCAATACTGGATTTTAAGGATGGTTGCCTTTATAATCGAGAGTTGTTTTCAGCGACTGAAAGGCCGTCTGAAAGCTTGTTTATAACCTGCCGCACGGTCTGAAACCCTAACTATGCACATTCGGATTTTAGTGTGCATTATTAGTGTTTTAGCAGTGCGGTGTTTTGAAAGGAACAATGATGTTCAATAAACACGTTAAGACCTTCCAATACGGTAATCAAACCGTTACTTTGGAAACCGGCGAAATCGCCCGCCAAGCCGCAGCTGCCGTTAAAGTATCCATGGGCGACACCGTGGTTTTGGTTGCCGTTACTACCAACAAAGAAGTGAAAGAAGGTCAAGACTTCTTCCCCCTGACCGTCGACTATTTGGAACGCACTTACGCCGCAGGTAAAATCCCCGGCGGTTTCTTCAAACGCGAAGGCAAACAAAGTGAAAAAGAAATCCTGACCAGCCGTCTGATCGACCGTCCGATCCGTCCCCTGTTCCCCGAAGGTTTCTACCACGACATCCAAATCGTAGCGATGGTGGTGTCCGTCGATCCTGAAATCGATTCTGATATTCCTGCAATGTTGGGTGCGTCCGCCGCGCTGGTGTTGAGCGGCGTACCGTTTGCCGGACCGATTGGCGCGGCACGCGTGGGTTATGTAAACGGTGTGTACGTTTTGAACCCGACTAAAGCCGAATTGGCGAAATCACAATTAGACTTGGTGGTCGCCGGTACGTCTAAAGCCGTGTTGATGGTGGAATCCGAAGCCGACATCTTGTCTGAAGAAGTGATGTTGGGCGCAGTTGTTTACGGTCATGATCAAATGCAGGTTGCCATTAACGCCATCAATGAGTTTGCCGACGAAGTCAACCCGGAAGTTTGGGATTGGAAAGCACCTGAAACCAATGAGGAACTGGTTGCCAAAGTACGCGGGATTGCCGGCGAAACCATTAAAGAAGCATTCAAAATCCGTCAAAAACAAGCGCGTTCTGCCAAATTGGACGAAGCTTGGAATGCCGTGAAAGAAGCGTTGATTACCGAAGAAACCGACACTTTGGCAGCCAACGAAATCAAAGGCATTTTCAAACACTTGGAAGCCGATGTCGTCCGCAGCCAAATTTTGGACGGCCAACCGCGCATCGACGGCCGCGACACCCGCACCGTTCGTCCGTTGAACATTCAAACCGGTGTCTTGCCGCGCACGCACGGTTCTGCACTGTTTACCCGTGGCGAAACCCAAGCTTTGGCGGTTGCAACTTTGGGTACTTCGCGCGACGAGCAAATCATTGACGCGCTGTCCGGCGAATACACCGACCGCTTCATGCTGCACTACAACTTCCCGCCGTACTCTACCGGCGAAGTGGGTCGCGTAGGTGCGCCGAAACGCCGTGAAATCGGCCACGGCCGTTTGGCTAAACGTGCGTTGTTGGCCGTATTGCCGAAACCTGAAGATTTCAGCTACACCATGCGCGTGGTTTCCGAAATTACCGAATCCAACGGCTCTTCCTCTATGGCTTCCGTCTGCGGCGGCTGCCTGAGCCTGCTGTCTGCCGGCGTGCCTTTGAAAGCACACGTTGCCGGTATCGCGATGGGTCTGATTTTGGAGGGCAATAAGTTTGCCGTCCTGACCGACATCTTGGGCGACGAAGACCATTTGGGCGATATGGACTTTAAAGTGGCCGGTACGACCGAAGGCGTAACCGCGCTGCAAATGGACATCAAAATCCAAGGCATTACCAAAGAGATTATGCAAATCGCTTTGGCGCAGGCCAAAGAAGCGCGTTTGCACATCTTGGATCAGATGAAAGCCGCCGTTGCAGGCCCGCAAGAGTTGTCCGCACACGCGCCACGCTTGTTCACCATGAAAATCAACCAAGACAAAATCCGCGAAGTTATCGGTAAGGGCGGCGAAACCATCCGTTCGATTACCGCTGAAACCGGTACGGAAATCAATATTGCCGAAGACGGTACGATTACCATTGCCGCGACGACCCAAGAAGCCGGCGATGCGGCGAAAAAACGCATCGAACAGATTACCGCCGAAGTGGAAGTGGGCAAAGTGTACGAAGGTACTGTGGTTAAAATCCTCGACAACAACGTCGGCGCGATTGTCAGCGTGATGCCGGGCAAAGACGGTTTGGTACACATCAGCCAAATCGCCCATGAGCGCGTACGCAATGTCGGCGACTACCTGCAAGTCGGTCAGGTTGTGAACGTGAAAGCATTGGAAGTGGACGACCGCGGCCGCGTGCGCCTGTCTATCAAAGCCCTGCTGGATGCGCCTGTCCGTGAGGAAAATGCCGCCGAGTAATGCTTAGGGATGGAAATGCCGTCTGAACTGGTTTCAGACGGCATTTTTTACGGGTATCGGGAATTAATGAGTGTTACAGCCACAGGACGGCAAGCTTCCATAATGCCCATAATGATACGGATAATCCTGTGCATAGGCGGATATATCGGTTTTGCAGGATTTTTTTCAGTTGCATGGAAAAAATGCCGATTGCCAAAAGATTGGGCAGCGTACCCAGTGCAAAGGCAAGCATATATAACCCGCCCGTTGCCGCACTACCGCTTCCCAGCGCGTAAAGCGATGCGCTGTAAACCAGTCCGCACGGCAGCCAGCCCCATAATATTCCGACAGCAAGGCAGGCGGGTATGGATTTTATGGGTAACAGCCGGTTGAGTATCGGGTTCAGGTTCCGCCATATCGGCTTGCCGATTTTCTCGATTTTTGCCGCCAAGGAAGAAATACCGCTCAAGTATAAGCCTAAAAAGAGCAGCAGGAGGTTGGCGGCCGTGTATAAAATATTCTGCAGGACGCGGGTTTGGTCGAGTGAAACGCCGACCTGTCCGATTAATCCGAGAATCAGGCCGATTGCCGTATAGCTGCCTATCCGTCCCGTGTTGAGCAGCAGGATCAGCCAAAAGCGGTTGATATGCGGGGGGAGTTGGAGTGCAAACGCGCTGCTTAATCCGCCGCACATACCGATGCAGTGCGTTCCGCCGAAGAAGCCGAGCAGGAACAGGGTGAGGAAAGTGATGTCGTGGTTCATGGACGGCTCATGGTCAGATGTTTGTCGGGGAAAACGGATAATTTCCGGCAGTCCGACCAATAGGGTTTGGTGAGGGCATTCCCCGTGCTGTTAAAGTCTTGAATAAGGATGCGGTTTGTGTCATGAATTTCGACAGTCCTGTAAAATCCGCCCTTTACTGCGCTGTCGGCGGGTTTGCCGTGTGCGTCGAAATACAGGACGGTGCGGTTTTGAAGATGCGCGCAATTTGAAACGGCCGGGTTTGCCGGTATGTTTCGGGTGCAGGCGGCAAGGATTGCCCAAGGGAAAAGCAGCAGGAACAGGCGGAACATTGTGTTTCTTGTAAGGGCTGACAAACAGTATAATGGCTCATTTTAATCCTCAGGCGGCGGGAGATGGAAGTATTTCCCTCCGGCACGGGGATTTCGGATTCGGAAGCAACAGACGATACGGGATTTCGGAACAATCTTAATTGGCTCCGGGGAGTTTTAAGCCTGTGTAAGTAATGTAATTAGGGTTTGCTTACTCTAAAATATAATTAAATTTTTCTTCGAATCCATAATCCTCATCTTGTTTCTTAACTCTTTCTAGAACCTTTACTATTTCAATAAATATACTTTTTAATTGATTTTTTGAGAACATAGCATCTTTCCATACCAAAGTAATCGGTCGTTCTACATTTGTGCTCAATAAATCCCACAAAGCATCAAGATTGTTCCCATAATAATTTTGTATAGAAAATATTTTTGAAATTTGATTATGAAAATCTTGTTCCGTATAAATTTTACTACCGATAATCTCTAATTGCATAAGTTATACTCCTATTTCCAAGTTCCAATTTGTGTTGCAGAGATATAATGATCAGTTGTTATATATAGCAATCCATCGTTAGAATATAACAATCTAGTATCAGTCTGGTTCGATATGAAAACTTTGAAATTTACCAAAATGCACGGTTTGGGCAACGATTTTATGGTGATTGACGCGGTCAGTCAGAATTTTACCCCGGAGGACGTGCCGATTGCGGAATGGGCGGACCGCTTCCGGGGCGTGGGCTTCGACCAGCTTTTGGTGGTCGGGCGTTCGGAAACCGAAGGCGTGGATTTCCGTTACCGTATTTTCAATGCCGACGGCAGCGAGGTCGGGCAATGCGGCAACGGAGCGCGTTGTTTTGCCCGTTTTGTCGCAGACAAGGGTTTGACCGATAAGAAAGAAATTTGTGTTGAAACGGCAAAGGGCGTTATTTTTCCGAAATTGTCCGATAACGGTATGGTTACGGTCAATATGGGCAAACCGAAGTTTATGCCGTCTGAAATACCGTTTGTCCCCGAATCGGGCGAGGGAGATGATGCCTGTATTTACGGGGTGCATCTCGAATCCGGCATTCAGCCTGTCAGCTGCGTCAATATGGGCAACCCCCATGCGGTGATTACGGTGGATGACGTGGAATGCGCGCCGGTGCGCGAAACCGGTTCGCTTATCGAACCGCACAGGCAGTTTCCCGAACGCGTCAACGTCGGCTTTATGCAGATTGTCAGCCGAACCGCGATTCGTTTGCGTGTGTTCGAGCGCGGTGTGGGCGAAACCCAAGCGTGCGGTACGGGCGCGTGTGCGGCTGTGGTGGCGGGTATCCGTCTAGGGCTGCTGGATGAAGGGAAAACGGTAGAGGTGGTTTTGCCGGGCGGAACTTTATATATCGAATGGGCCTGCGGCGGCGATGTGATGATGACCGGCCCTGCGGAAACCGTGTTTGAAGGCGAGTTGGCGTATTCATGATTTTGCTGCATTTGGATTTTTTGTCTGCCTTACTGTATGCGGCGGTTTTTCTGTTTATGATATTCCGCACCGGGATGTTGCAATGGTTTTGGGCGAGTATTGCGCTGTGGCTCGGCATATCGGTTTTAGGGGCAAAGCTGATGCCCGGCATATGGGGAATGACCCACGCCGCGCCTTTGTTTATCCCCCATTTTTACCTGACTTTGGGCAGTATATTTTTTTTCATCGGGCATTGGAACCGGAAAAAGGGTGGAAACGGATGGCAGGCAGACCCCGAACATCCGCTGCTCGGGCTTTTTGCCGTCAGTAATGTATCGATGACGCTTGCTTTTGTCGGAATATGTGCGTTGGTGCATTATTGCTTTTCGGGAACGGTTCAAGTGTTTGTGTTTGCGGCACTGCTCAAACTTTATGCGCTGAAGCCGGTTTATTGGTTTGTGTTGCAGCTTGTGCTGATGGCGGTTGCCTATGTCCACCGCTGCGGTATAGACCGGCAGCCGCCGTCAACGTTCGGCGGTTCGCAGCTGCGACTCGGCGGGTTGGCGGCGATGTTGATGCAGATTGCGGTAACGGCGATGCTGCTTGCCGAAATCGGCAGATGATTGTGATGCCGTCTGTATCGGAACAAAAAGTTATAAAGAAAGAAATTTTGGGTATTGGTTTTTTAGGCGGCATAGGTTTAGGATGAAGCCATATCCGAAATTTGTTTATGGTTCGGCGTGAATACTCTGTAATCGGACAGGATGTTGACAGGGGATTGCGTGCCGTACTATCGAAATCTTATTATTCAGGAGCAAAAGATGAAAATTGCAAACAACATCACCGAATTGATCGGCAACACGCCTTTGGTCAAACTGAACCGTCTGACCGAAGGTTTGAAGGCAGAGGTTGCCGTGAAACTGGAATTTTTCAATCCGGGCAGCAGCGTCAAAGACCGCATTGCCGAAGCAATGATTGAGGTCGCCGAAAAAGCGGGCAAAATCAACAAAAACACCGTGATTGTCGAGGCAACCAGCGGCAATACGGGTATCGGTTTGGCAATGGTATGTGCCGCACGCGGCTACAAACTGGCGATTACCATGCCGGAAAGCATGAGTAAAGAGCGCAAAATGCTGTTGCGCGCGTTTGGCGCGGAGCTGATTCTGACCCCTGCCGCCGAAGGTATGGCAGGCGCGATTGCCAAAGCGCAATCCTTGGTGGATGCACATCCCGACACTTATTTTATGCCGCGCCAGTTCGACAATGAGGCAAACCCCGAAGTCCACCGCAAAACAACCGCCGAGGAAATTTGGCGGGATACGGACGGTAAAGTCGATGTCTTCGTTGCCGGTGTCGGCACGGGCGGTACGGTAACCGGCGTGGGTGAAGTGTTGAAAAAATACAAACCCGAAGTCAAAGTAGTTGCCGTCGAGCCTGAGGCTTCCCCCGTATTGAGCGGCGGCGAAAAAGGCCCGCACCCGATTCAAGGTATCGGCGCAGGCTTTATTCCGACCGTTTTGAATACCAAAATCTACGACAGCATTGCCAAAGTGCCGAATGAAGCGGCTTTTGAAACCGCCCGCGCAATGGCGGAAAAAGAAGGCATTTTGGTGGGTATTTCTTCCGGTGCCGCGGTTTGGAGCGCGTTGCAGCTTGCCAAACAGCCTGAAAACGAAGGCAAGCTGATAGTCGTGCTGCTGCCTTCTTATGGCGAACGCTATCTCTCTACGCCACTTTTTGCAGATTTGGCATAATGCTTTAATCGGATTGTCGAAACATTCAGACGCATTTTCCGGTATCGGTGTAACGCCGTGCCGGAAAATGCGTTTTTGCATATATGCCGAAAACGCCGGTTGTGTTTTAATCAGGTATTGGTGCCGCCGCATTGCTTGAGGGAAATATTTTTTATAGTGGATTAACAAAAATCAGGACAAGGCAACGAAGCCGCAGACAGTACAAATAGTACGGAACCGATTCACTTGGTGCTTCAGCACCTTAGAGAATCGTTCTCTTTGAGCTAAGGCGAGGCAACGCCGTACTGGTTTTTGTTAATCCACTATATTCGGGTTTTATCCGGCAGGACGGTTTTTTGCCCCAACGGAAAATAGCCGGCCTGCCCGTAAAGTCAGCCGTTTGTCCGGGCGCAGCCGGGGCTTTGGGCTTCAGACGGCATATTTTCGGATTTTCGGAATGGCGGCATTTTTGTCGTCGGAGCGGCAGCCGTATGGAGAAGGGAGGGGATATTGTGGTCGGTAACGGCAAAAAATATGCTGCACCATTGCTGGTGCTGGGTTGCGTGGTGTTCGGTCTGGGCAGCCTGATTGTCAGGTCCGTCCCCGTCGACCCGTATGCAATCGCATTTTGGCGGTTGCTGATTTCGGTGTTCGTATTTTGGTTTTTAGCACGGTTTTTCGGGCAAAAAATTCCCAAAAAACAGGAAAACCGTCTGCTATGCCCTGACGGCGGGCGTGTTTCTTGCTTTCGATTTGGCGTTGTGGCACGAAAGCATACACGCGGTCGGGCCGGGTATTTCCACCCTGCTCAACAGCCTGCAAATCTTTTTCTTGTCGGCAATCGGTGTTTTCTTTTTTAACGAACGTTTGAGCGGGCTGAAAAAGGCGGGCTTAATATCGGCAGTTGCTGGCGTGGCGATGATTGCCGGTGCGGAATTCGGCTACAACGGCAATGCGGTTTGGGGATTCGTCAGCGGTTTGGTGTCCGGGCTGATGCTCGCCCTGTCTATGGTGTTCGTCCGCAAAACCCATGAAATCGAGCCAGTGGCACTTTTCCCTTCAATGATGATTTTGAGTTTGGGCGGCGCGGTATCGCTGGTTGTTCCGGCATTGCTGATGGACGGCGGCGCGCTTTATCCGACCACTTGGAAAGATGCGGGTTTGGTGCTTGTGTACGGCGTGGTGATGCAGTGCTTCGCGTGGGCGATGGTTGCCTATGCGATTCCGCTGCTTTCGCTGTCGCTGACGGGGCTGCTGCTTTTGTCCGAACCGGTTGCCGCCCTGTTCATCGATTATTTTGGATTGGGCAAACCGATTGACGGTGTGCAGTGGGCAGGGGTGGTGCTGACGCTTTCGGCAATTTATCTCGGTTCGCGGAAACAGCAGTCTTAACATTGATTCCATCAAGGCAGTATCGGCAGTTCGTCGTGCAAAACCTGCGTTACCGGACTGATATAGTGAATTAAATTTAAACCGGTACAGCGTTGGCTCGCCTTAGCTCAAAGAGAACGATTCTCTAAGGTGCTGAAGCACCAAGTGAATCGGTTCCGTACTATTTGTACTGTCTGCGGCTCGCCGCCTTGTCCTGATTTAAATTTAATTCACTATAGGTAGGAAAATCCGACAACGTTAGATCCGCCTGCAAAAGTGAGAAATAGCAAATGCCGTCTGAAACTATTTTCAGACGGCATTCTTGGCTTCCTGGCCTAACGGATTGCCGTACCGGCCCTGCCGAAATCGCCGAAGTTCATCAAAATGAACATTGCCTTGCCGACAACCAGCTTGTCATCCACAAAGCCCCAGTAGCGAGAATCGGCACTGTTGTCGCGGTTGTCGCCCATAGCGAAATAGCGTCCTTCGGGAACTTTGCACACGAAACCGCTGCCGTCGTCGGCATATTGGCAGTGTTCCAAACCGCTTTGCTCTATGGAATATCCGTTTTCAGACATAATATCGGAGGTATATTTGCCCAATACGGGCAGGGAAACGGCAGGCTGTCCTTCTTTTTTTAGAATATTGAAGGATTTGCCGTCCAAACCGCTGCGGAACATATCCGTGTTGTGGATTTCGGAAGGGTCGGTGTCGTCGGGATAACGGTATGTGCCGTCAGGAATGTCGGAAGTGGGTTTGCCGTTTACCGTCAAAATCTTATCCCGATATTCGACCACATCGCCCGGAATGCCGACAATACGCTTGATGTAGGTCATCTCCGGTTGCAAAGGATAATTAAAAACGACCACATCGCCCCGTTCGATTTTGCCCGTGGGGATGAATACATTGTTTAAAACGGGTACGCGCAAGCCGTAGGAAAATTTGCCGACCAAAATGAAATCGCCCTTGATTAGGCCTGGGCGCATGGAGCTGGATGGAATTTGGAACGGTTCGGCAATAAACGACCGGATGAGGAACAATACCAAAACGGTAGGGAAGAAACTGCCGAAATAATCGCCGAAGTGGCTGCTTTCCGAGATTTCGGGATGAGTCTTCAGGCGGTATTTGTATACCCCCCAAGCCGTACCGCACAATACAACGCAAATCAGGAAAACGGCGGTAAAGCTCATAAACAGGGACAAAGCGGCAAACACGCCGACCGCCGTCAGGATATAGGCGTATTCAAGGCTGGAACTCCATTCACCGTTTTCCTGCCGCTTCTTGTCGCTTTTGAAATAAAGGATGATGCCGGCAAGCAGCGCGGCAGCCGCGCCCGACATTAGCATTGTGTTCATTGTTGTTCCTTAATGCTTAAAAACCCGCCTGTCCGTGCAACCGTTTTAAGGCGGCAAATTGCAAAATTTGTTTGCGGGCGCGTGCCCCTGAAATCAGGACGGTTTGAGGGGTGTTCCCGACGCGCCGCCCTATGTGCCGAAATATTATTTGTCGCTCACCTGCAAAATCGCCAAGAACGCGCTTTGCGGGATTTCCACATTGCCCACTTGTTTCATGCGGCGTTTGCCTGCCTTTTGTTTTTCAAGCAGTTTTTTCTTACGCGTAATATCGCCGCCGTAACATTTCGCCAAAACGTTTTTACGCAGGGCTTTGACGTTTTCGCGGGCGATAATCTGACTGCCGATGGCGGCCTGTACGGCAATATCAAACATCTGGCGCGGAATCAGTTCGCGCATTTTCGATGCCAGTTCGCGGCCTCGGTGAACCGAGCTTTGACGGTGCACAATCAGGCTCAGCGCATCGACTTTTTCTCCGTTGACCATAATGTCGAGCTTAATCAAATCAGACGGTTGGAACTCTTTGAAATGGTAGTCCAACGAAGCATAACCGCGCGAAGTGGATTTGAGTTTGTCGAAAAAGTCCATCACGACTTCGTTCATGGGCAAATCATAAGTCAGCATGACTTGGCGGCCCATGTACTGCATATTGACCTGAACGCCGCGCTTTTGGTTACACAAAGTCATGACGTTGCCGACGTATTCCTGCGGCACGAGGATAGTCGCAGTGATAATCGGCTCGAGTATGGTTTCGATGCTGCCGATGTCGGGCAGTTTGGACGGATTTTCGACTTCGATTTTTTCGCCGCTCTTCAACACGACTTCGTAAACCACCGTCGGCGCGGTGGTAATCAAGTCCATGTCGAACTCGCGTTCCAAACGTTCCTGTACGATTTCCAAGTGCAACAGACCCAAGAAGCCGCAGCGGAAGCCGAAGCCTAATGCTTGAGAAACTTCAGGCTCGAATTTCAACGAAGCATCGTTCAGCTGCAATTTTTCCAAAGCATCACGCAAAGCTTCGTAGTCGTGGCTTTCCACGGGATAAAGGCCCGCGAATACTTGACTTTGTACTTCTTGGAAGCCGGGCAGTGGCTCTGAGGCGGGGTTGGCAACCAGTGTAACCGTGTCGCCGACTTTCGCTTGACCCAATTCTTTTACGCCGGTAATCAAAAAGCCCACTTCACCGGCTTTGAGTTCTTGTTTTTGAACCGATTTCGGCGTGAATACACCCAGCTGCTCGACCTGCGTTTCCGCCTTGGTGCTCATAAAGCGCACTTTGTCTTTCAGTTTGATGGTGCCGTTTTTCACTCGAATCAGCATGACCACGCCGACGTAATTGTCAAACCACGAATCGACAATCACGGCTTGCAGCGGCGCGTTTTCATCGCCGGTCGGTGCGGGGATTTTGGCAACGATTTCTTCCAAAACGTCTTCCACGCCGATGCCGCTTTTGGCTGAACACTGCACCGCGCCGACGGCATCAATGCCGATGATGTCTTCGATTTCCTGTTCCACGCGTTCGGGGTCGGCGGCGGGCAGGTCGATTTTGTTCAAAACAGGCACAACTTCCACGCCCAAATCAATCGCGGTATAGCAGTTCGCCACGGTTTGCGCTTCTACACCTTGAGACGCATCGACGACCAAAAGCGCGCCTTCGCAAGCCGACAGCGAACGGGAGACTTCGTAAGAGAAGTCGACGTGTCCCGGCGTATCAATCAGGTTAAGCTGATACACCTGCCCGTCGCGTGCTTTGTAGTTGAGCGCGGCGGTTTGCGCTTTGATGGTGATGCCGCGCTCTTTTTCGATGTCCATGGAATCGAGCACCTGCGTACTCATTTCGCGCAAATCCAAACCGCCGCAGTATTGGATAAAACGGTCGGCAAGCGTCGATTTACCGTGGTCGATGTGGGCAATGATGGAGAAATTTCGGATATTTTTCATTAGAGTTATTTTGAATGTCGAACAGTGGGTTTTAAAAATGCCGTCTGAACAAACAGCGGTACGTTCGAATATCGGACGCAACGTGGAAATAGCCCGATATTCTAACGGAAAACCGCTGTTTTGGCATGATTTGATAAAGGTTTTATAAAGATTTGACGATTTCTGCCACCATTTTTGCAGAACTTGCCGCCGCCGTTTTCAAAAATTCGTCAAAGCTGATGTCTGCCTTTTCGTCCGCCGAATCGGAAACCGCGCGGATGATGACGAAAGGCGTTTCCAACTGATGACAGGTTTGGGCAATCGCCGCCGCTTCCATTTCCACTGCTTTGACTTCGGGGAAGTGCTTGCGGATTTCCGCCACGCCTTCGCTGCTGTGGACAAAGCGGTCGCCGCTGACAATCAGGCCTTGTTCTACCGCCGCGCCTTCAAACACTTCCGCCGCCTGTTTTGCTTTGCCGACCAAGAGGCCGTCTGAAACAAATACGGCGGGCAGTTGCGGCACTTGTCCCCAAACATAGCCGAATGCGGTTACATCGACATCGTGGTGCGCGATTTCTGTGCCGACCACGACATCGCCGACTTTCAAACCCTTGCCCAAACCGCCCGCGCTGCCGGTGTTGATGACGCAGTCCGGTGCGAATTGATGGATAAGCCAAGCCGTTGCAACCGCCGCGTTGACCTTGCCGATGCCGCTCAATGCAAGCACCATACGTTTTCCCGCCAATTCGCCTTCATAGGCGGAAAATCTGCCGAAAGAGACGGCTTTGATATTTTCCATCATCTCGCGCAAAAGCTTGATTTCCTGTTCCATTGCGCCGATAACGGCTACTGTTTTCAAAGACATATTGCTGACCTGCTGTGAATTTCGGATAGAATGCCGAATTATACACGCTAACACGGCAGGATTGAGTGGAGGCGGTTTGTCCATGCCGTCTGAAACGGTTTCAGACGGCATGGCGGGTTTTTGGTAGAATGGGAAGGTACAGATTGTTTGAAAATTGGGGGACGAGGATGTTTACTGATGAAAATATGACTGCAAAGGAAGAACTGTTCGCATGGCTGCGCCATATGAACAAGCACAAGGGTTCGGATTTGTTTGTTACAACCAATTTCCCGCCTGCAATGAAGCTGGACGGCAAAATCACCCGCATCACGGACGAGCCGCTGACGGCGGAAAAATGTATGGAAATCGCCTTTTCGATTATGAGTGCGAAGCAGGCGGAAGAATTTTCATCGACCAACGAGTGCAACTTCGCCATCAGCCTGCCGGACACCAGCCGCTTCCGCGTCAATGCGATGATACAGCGCGGCGCGACGGCGTTGGTATTCCGCGCGATTACCAGCAAGATTCCTAAGTTTGAAAGCCTGAACCTGCCGCCGGTCTTGAAGGATGTCGCGCTGAAAAAACGCGGGCTGGTTATTTTTGTCGGCGGCACCGGCTCGGGCAAATCGACTTCGCTTGCCTCGCTTATCGACTACCGCAATGAAAATTCGTTCGGACACATCATTACCATCGAAGACCCGATCGAGTTTGTCCACGAACACAAAAACTGCATCATCACCCAGCGCGAGGTCGGCGTGGATACGGAAAACTGGATGGCGGCGTTGAAAAACACGCTGCGTCAGGCACCGGATGTGATTCTGATCGGCGAAATCCGCGACCGCGAAACAATGGACTACGCCATTGCCTTTGCCGAAACAGGGCATTTGTGTATGGCGACGCTGCACGCCAACAGCACCAATCAGGCACTCGACCGCATCATCAACTTTTTCCCCGAGGAGCGGCGCGAACAATTGCTGACGGATTTGTCGCTCAACCTTCAGGCGTTTATTTCGCAACGCCTCGTTCCGCGAGACGGCGGCAAGGGCAGGGTGGCGGCAGTCGAGGTGCTGCTCAATTCGCCCCTGATTTCGGAGTTGATTCACAACGGCAACATCCATGAAATCAAAGAAGTGATGAAAAAATCCACTACCCTGGGTATGCAGACCTTCGACCAACACCTTTACCAATTGTATGAAAAAGGCGAGATTTCTTTGCAGGATGCCTTGAAAAATGCCGATTCCGCACACGATTTGCGTTTGGCGGTGCAGTTGCGCAGCCGCCGCGCGCAAAGTTCCGACCCCGATTTGGAACTGCTCTGATGAACGGCATGGATTTCCGGACGGATGGTTTGAAATGATTTATCCGTGGCATAATGAGCAATGGCGGCAGATTGCGGAACATTGGGAGCGTCGTCCCAATGCATGGCTGTTCATTGGTAAAAAAGGTACGGGAAAGACTGCGTTTGCCCGCTTTGTGGCACAGAAGCTGTTATGCGAAAACCCTGTGCCGGGGGGCGGACCTTGCGGGGTATGCGCGTCCTGCCATTTGTTCGAACAGGGAGGACATCCTGATTTTTATGAGATAACCCCCTTGTCGGATGAGCCGGAAAACGGGCGCAAACTGTTGCAGATTAAAATCGATGCCATCAGGAAAATTATCGACAACGTGTATCTGACTTCGGTACGGGGCGGTTTGCGCGTGGTTCTGATTCATCCTGCGGAAAGTATGAATGTCCAGGCCGCCAACAGCTTGTTGAAAGTGTTGGAAGAACCGCCGCCCCAAGTGGTCTTTTTGCTGGTAAGCCACGCGGCGGACAAGGTTTTACCGACCATTAAAAGCCGCTGCCGGAAAATGGTTTTGCCTGCGCCTTCCCATGAAGAGGCATTGGCGTATCTGCGCGACAGGGGTGTTGCGGAACCTGAGGAACGTCTGGCTTTCCATTCCGGCGCGCCGCTGTTTCAGGAGGAAGGCGAGCTTCGGGAATTGAGGGCAAAGCTGCTGGAGATATTGGCAGAGCCGAGATTGTTGAAGATTTTGGATTACGCCGCGCTTTTCGATAAGGAAAAACTTCCGCTCGCCGTATTTGTCGGGTGGATGCAGAAGTGGCTGGTCGATTTGGGATTGTGCCTGCAACACATGAAACCCGTCTATTATCCCGCTTATGAAGACAGGCTGCTTCAGACGGCATCCGGTTTCCGCCCGCGCAATGTATTTGCGGCGGAGGATATGCTCAAACAGCTTGCCCCTTACGGGTTTCATACTTTAAATGTCAAAATGCAGATCGAGCATCTGCTCATCAATTATTTGGAATTGAAGAAAGAGAACGGGTGAATTATGTCAGACGGACAAAATATTCCGGCAAAAATGATGTCGTTGCAGCTGAAAGACATGAATCTGCTGTACAGCTCCTATATGCCGTTTTTGGAACACGGCGGTCTGTTTGTGCAGACTGATGACGTATTTTCCATCGGGGACGATATTCTGCTTGCCGTAGAAATCCTCAATTTCCCCAAACTGTTCCTGCCGACCAAGGTCGCCTGGATTAATCCTGCGCGTACTTCTTCCAAACCCAAAGGGGTGGGGCTGGCATTTACAAAACACGAAAACTGCCTGAAGCTCAAAGACCAAATCGAAGTCGAGTTGGGCAGCGTGCTCGGCAGCGGCAAACCCACGTTTACGATGTAACACCATGCATATTATCGATTCTCACTGCCACCTTAATTTTGAAGGTTTGAAAGAACGCCTGCCCGAAGTTTTGTCCAATATGGAGGAAAACGGCGTGGGGCAGGCACTCGCCATCAGCGTCAGCAGGCAGAGTTTTGCCGAAGTGTCCGCCATTGCCAAAGCGCACGGACACATTTACTGCACCATAGGCGTACATCCCGACAGCAAGGAAGCCGAAGAATTTTCCATTGCGGAAATGGTTGCCGCAGCCGCCTCGCCGAAAGTGGTCGGCATAGGCGAGACGGGCTTGGATTATTACTGGTGCAAAGGCGATTTGTCTTGGCAGCACAAACGCTTTGCAGATCACATCGAAGCCGCCAATCAAACCGGACTGCCCGTTATCGTCCATACGCGCGATGCGGCGGCGGATACCTTGTCTATCCTGAAAGAATGCCGGGTTAATTCGGGCGTTATCCACTGTTTTTCCGAAGACATCGGTTTTGCCCGAGCGGCAATGGATTTGGGGCTTTACATTTCTTTCTCAGGAATCGTTACCTTTAAAAACGCACCCTTGGTTCAGGAGGCGGCGAAATACGTTCCGGACGACCGCATTTTGGTGGAAACCGATGCGCCGTTCCTCGCCCCCGTTCCCAAACGCGGCAGGCAGAATGAACCGGCTTTCGTGCGTTATACTGCCGAACATATCGCCAAATTGCGGAACCAAACATTGGAACAGGTTGCGGCATATACGACGGAAAACTTTTACCGGCTGTTTCAAAAAGTACCCGATATGCGGGTCGTCTGACCCTGTGCCGACGATAAGGAAAACCATGAAGGCAATTCATCCGTATGCATGTCCGCGCTGCTGCCGGCTGCCTGCCAACACGTTTCGGACAGGCATGAGGCAGTCGGTATGGTGAAGTCCGCTTCCAAATTCTGCATTGCCAAAGGCGGCAGACGGGAAGCAAAAAAAGACGAAAGCGGCGGCGGATATGCCCTGTGCCATTTGCCGGACAGCAGGATTGTCGAGGAGTGGGAATATTTCCGTTCACAACATTGATACTGCGCGATATACGGCAAATATTGTGGGAAGTTTCCGCTTTTGCGTATAATGCGCCCTACCTGACAAATTTTGTCAACTTTATCAAAAGGAATAAGCGATGGCTTCCATCCACGACCAAATTAAAGAAGTAGTAACGACACACCGCGTCGTATTGTTTATGAAAGGTACGAAGCAGTTTCCGCAATGCGGTTTCTCTTCCCGCGCCGTGCAAATCCTGAACGCGGCGGGCTGCACCGATTACGTTACCGTCAACGTATTGGAAAATCCCGAAGTACGCCAAGGCATTAAGGAATACAGCGACTGGCCGACCATCCCCCAACTTTATGTGAACGGCGAGTTTGTCGGCGGTTCGGACATCCTGATGGAAATGTATGAGGCAGGCGAGCTGCAAGAGCTGCTGAAAGCCTGATGGATTCGGCAATGCCGTCTGAACGTGTTTCAGACGGCATTTTCTTTTCCGGCAAATCAAAAAAAAGTATAATGGCGCGTCTCAAAATCACATTGGAACACCGCGATGAACGTTAATGTTATCAACCATCCGCTCGTCCGCCACAAATTAACCCTGATGAGGGAGGCGGATTGCAGCACCTACAAATTCCGGACGCTTGCCACCGAGCTGGCGCGCCTGATGGCATACGAGGCAAGCCGTGATTTTGAAATCGAAAAATACCTTATCGACGGATGGTGCGGTCAGATTGAAGGCGATCGCATCAAGGGCAAAACATTGACCGTCGTTCCCATACTGCGTGCAGGTTTGGGTATGCTTGACGGTGTGCTCGACCTGATTCCGACTGCCAAAATCAGCGTAGTCGGACTGCAGCGCGACGAGGAAACGCTGAAACCCGTTTCCTACTTCGAGAAATTCGTGGACAGCATGGACGAACGTCCTGCCCTGATTATCGACCCGATGCTGGCGACGGGCGGTTCGATGGTTGCCACCATCGACCTTTTGAAAGCCAAGGGCTGCAAAAATATCAAGGCACTGGTGCTGGTTGCCGCGCCCGAGGGTGTGAAGGCGGTCAACGACGCGCATCCCGACGTTACGATTTACACCGCCGCGCTCGACAGCCACTTGAACGAGAACGGCTACATCATCCCCGGCTTGGGCGATGCGGGCGACAAGATTTTCGGCACGCGCTAACTGACTGATTTTCGGATTTGATATGAATTTCCAAGACTATCTCGCCACATTTCCTTCAATCGACCATCTGGGCGGTTTGGACGTTCAGGATGCCGACGGCAAAACGGTTCACCACATTCCCGCCATTCAGGGTAAGCTCGGTTCGCTCAAGCTGTACAATGCTTTGGCAGAACGTTTTGACGGAAAATTGGACAAAGAAGCGGCAGAACAGGGTTTGATATGGTTTGCCGAACACGTTGCCGACGCGCACGCCCACCCCGGTAAGCATCCCAATATCGATTTGCTGGAAAATGTCGTACAAAGCGGTGAAACCTGGTTGCTGAAACCTGTCTCCGCCTGATGCGGAATAAAGGAAATGCCGTCTGAAAAGCGTTTTCAGACGGCATTCCCTTAAAGTGGAATAATGATTTCAAGCCGAAGGGAAGCGGTTTCAACACTTCTGGCAAGAATAAGGTATGTACGGTTTGGTTTGTGAAGGATTAAATCCTTATAAAACATCGGGTGATTCCAATGAAAAGAACCTTGATTTTGATTTTTTCAGGAATGATTGGCACGGCAGGTATTGCCCAAGCAGGTCCGGTATTTTCCTGTAAGACGGACAACAATAAATATATCGAGGTTGAAAAAATTAACCCGAACCTTTACGAATATTCATTCGGCAGCATGGGTAAAAAAGAAATCGTTATCCGCAACGGAAAATCCGACCTGTTGCACCGTTCCGACAAATGGGAAGGGACGGGCAGCGGTCGTTGGGCGACGATGAAATTCCAAAACGGTAAATTTATCTATACCGTATGGACGGGCTTTGATCCCGTAGAACATACGGAAAGCAGCGGCGTCATCGTGGAGGGCGGCGGTAAAGAAATCGCACGGGTTGACTGTACGTCGAAAACCGCGCAGGCAAATTTCAATGATGACGACTTTTCTTGGTAATCCCGGGTAATGGAATCAATAATGCCGACTATGCTGATTGTCCGACCGTCGGGTAGGGCGAAGGACGATGTCGAAACCTGCCGTCGTGCCGGATGGCAGGCGGAAGTGTTGAGCCCGATTGAAATCGAAGCAGATGCTGCCGGACTGGAACTTTTGTCCGAACAATATGCCCGTGCGGATGCCGTGTTTTGGGTCAGTCCGACCGCCGTTGAAACCGCCGTCCCGTACCTTAACCTTTCAGACGGCATAAAGATGCACATTGCCGTAGGGCAGGGCAGCCGCCGCGCATTGGAACGCTGTTTGGGCAGAACGGTCATCGCGCCTGATGACGGCAACGACAGCGAGGCGGTTTTGCGCCTGCCGGTTTGGAACAGTCTGCCCGAAGGTGCGCGCGTATTGTTTGTGCGCGGACACGGCGGGCGGGATTTTCTGATGAATGCCTTGCAGGAGAAAGGTTTTCGGACGGAGATGGCAGAAGTCTATTTCAGACGGCATAAACCTTTGAACTTTCAAAATTTCCAAACCGAAAATATTGCCGCCGCCTATATTACGTCGACCGAGCTGGTGCGCTTGCTGTTCGGGCAGCTTCCGCCGCAATTTTCCCGATTCTTCAAATCCTTGCTATACTTTACCCATCATCCGCGCATTGCGGAGGCATTGAAGCGCGAAGGCGTGTGTTCGGTCGAAACCGTCCCTACGCTGGAAGCCGCGCTTTCCCATTCTTCCATTTCCGTTTCAGACGGCATGGTCTTTCCCGGAACCTCAAATTAATAAGGAGCAAAACGGTGGGCGAACCTGAAAACAAATCATCCGAACCCGTACGCGAGATACAGGCATCAAAAGAAATGCCGTCTGAAACCTCTTCCCCACGCAAAGAAAACGAAACAGAAGTACACATTCCTGCCGCTCCTTTTATCGTCAAACAGTCCGGCAGCAACGCTTTGGCAGTCTGCGCCCTGGTATTGGCGGCATTGGGTTTGGGTACAAGTGGTTTTTTGTTTGTCCAAGGACAGAATGTCTTGAAAAACCAAGAGCTGGCATTCAACCAGAAAATCGATAAAGCCGCTTTGGGCGAGTCGGAAAACGCCGCCCTGCTTAAAGACAACCTCAACCGCCAAAGTGCCATACAGTCCGAACTCGACCGTTTGGGCAGCGGTGTCAAAGCCAACGGCGAACAAATCCTGATGACGCAAAAAGCCTATCGCGAGCTGACCAAAGGGCGTGCCGATTGGCTGGTGGACGAAACCGAGACCATACTCAATCTGGCGGCGCAACAGCTGGTGTTGACCGGCAATATCCAAACGGCAGTCGGCGTGTTGGAGCATATCGACAGTCGCCTGTCCCGTTTCAATCAGGCAGAGCTTCTGCCGATCAAGCAGGCGGTCAGCAGCGACTTGGCGGAACTGAAAAACCGTCCTTATGTCGATATTTCCGGCACGGCACTGCGCATCGACCGGTTGGAAACCGCCGTATCCGGACTGCCGTTGATTTTAGACGGCGTATTGAAACCGGGCGTACAGGTGAAGAACGAAGCCGTTTCCGCTTCATGGTGGCAGAACGTATGGGAAAAATCCCTCGGCACATTGAAGGGGCTGGTCGAAATCCGCCATTTGGAAAACAACGATGCCATGCTGATTTCACCGGAACAGGCCTATTTTGTGCGTGAAAACCTGCGTCTGCGTCTGTTGGATGCGCGCACCGCATTGATGCAACGCAACGGCGAAGTCTATCAGGGCGATTTAAACAATGCCGAAGCCGCCGTCAGACAGTATTTCGATGCCAAGTCTCCCGCCACGCAGTCGTGGCTGAAAGAACTGGCGGAATTGAAGGCGTTGGATGTGCGCATGACGGCGGATGATGGTTTGAAAAACAGCCTAAATGCCGTCCGCGCCTATCGCGACGGTACGCGCATGACGGCGGCGGAAAATCAAGAAGCGGAACAGGCGGCTTTCGAACCGGCAAACGAAAAAACAGCTTCCGAACCGGCTGCCGCATCGGATGTGAAGACCATAGAAGCACCGTCCCTGCCTTCGGAGCGCAAACCGGAACAGCCTGCAAAAAAACAGCCCGTACCGGAAAAGACAGAGCGTTCGCCGTCCGCTAAAGGAGAACGCGCATGAAAACGGTAGTCTGGATCGTCGTCCTGTTTGCCGCCGCCGTCGGACTGGCACTGGCTTCGGGCATTTACACCGGCGACGTGTATATCGTACTCGGACAGACCATGCTCAGAATCAACCTGCACGCCTTTGTGTTAGGTTCGCTGATTGCCGTCGTGGTGTGGTATTTCCTGTTCAAATTCATTATCGGCGTATTCAATATCCCCGAAAAGATGCAGCGTTTCGGTTCAGCGCGTAAAGGCCGCAAGGCCGCGCTTGCTTTGAACAAGGCGGGTTTGGCGTATTTTGAAGGGCGTTTTGAAAAGGCGGAACTTGAAGCCTCGCGCGTGTTGGGCAACAAAGAAGCCGGAGACAACCGTACTTTGGCATTGATGTTGGGCGCGCACGCCGCCGGACAGATGGAAAACATCGAGTTGCGCGACCGTTATCTTGCGGAAATCGCCAAACTGCCGGAAAAACAGCAGCTTTCCCGTTATCTTTTGTTGGCGGAATCGGCGTTGAACCGGCGCGATTACGAAGCGGCGGAAGCTAATCTTCATGCGGCGGCGAAGATGAATGCCAACCTTACGCGCCTCGTGCGTCTGCAACTTCGTTACGCTTTCGACAGGGGCGACGCGTTGCAGGTTCTGGCAAAAACCGAAAAACTTTCTAAGGCGGGCGCGTTGGGCAAATCGGAAATGGAACGGTATCAAAATTGGGCATACCGACGGCTGCTGGCGGATGCCGACGATGCCGCCGCTTTAAAAACCTGCCTGAAGCGGATTCCCGACAGCCTCAAAAACGGGGAATTGAGCGTATCGGTTGCGGAAAAGTACGAACGTTTGGGACTGTATGCCGATGCGGTCAAATGGGTTAAACAGCATTATCCGCACAACCGCCGCCCCGAGCTTTTGGAAGCCTTTGTCGAAAGCGTGCGCTTTTTGGGCGAACGCGATCAGCAGAAGGCCATCGATTTTGCCGATGCTTGGCTGAAAGAACAGCCCGATAACGCGCTTCTGCTGATGTATCTCGGCCGGCTCGCCTACGGCCGTCGGCTATGGGGCAAGGCGAAAGGTTATTTGGAAGCCAGTATCGCCCTGCAACCGAGCGTTTCGGCGCGTCTGGTGTTGGCGAAAGTCTTTGACGAAACCGGAGAAACGCAGAAGGCGGAGGCGCAGCGCAACTTGGTTTTGGAAGCCGTCTCCGATGACGAACGCCACACAGCGTTAGAGCAGCATAGCTGATTTTGGGAAATATCTTTATCTGGGAGAATTTGATGGGATCTTCAGATTCCTTTAAGGAAAAGAAAAAAATATTTGAAATTGGAACGCCTGCTTATCGACAAAAGTTAATTGATGTTTGGAAAAAGAGCATTAATGGAAACGAAAAATCTTGGGTGCTCTTTGAAAATGGGACTTGCGTCATTTTACTTGAACCGGAAAAAGATCTGGAGAAACAAGCTAAAGAGATATTAAGCAAATGGGGCAAGGTTCAAATAGGAACACCATCTGCAGATTTTGGCATTATCACTTTAGATAGTGGCGATGGATATGCCGTTTCATGCCATCATCCTGAAATTTTTACGCTAATCCTAAAAGAAGAAGGATTGGATGAAAATTTCAAAATCGGTATCGAAGGGCGTTCTCATCGCGATTGTGATGCTGAAGAACCCAAAGTTATCCATATCGAAGATAAACGCACCATTGAAACCCCATGAAAACCTGCTGCCGTTTAATCATCTACTGATGATTACCTAGGCAAATGTGCCCGTCCCTCCCTTTTCAGACGACCTTTCATTGCGGAAACCGCCGCAAAGGTTGTCTGAAAACCGTTTTCCTTCCCCGTTTTACAAACAAACCGAAAGCCCCACATGACCTCTTTGAAAAACGACACTTTCCTCCGCGCCCTGCTCAAACAGCCCGTCGAATACACGCCGATTTGGATGATGCGCCAGGCGGGGCGTTATCTGCCCGAATATAAAGCCACACGCGCGAAAGCGGGCAGCTTTCTTGATTTGTGCAAAAACACCGAATTGGCGACCGAAGTCACCATCCAACCTTTGGAACGTTTCGATTTGGACGCGGCGATTTTGTTCTCCGACATCCTGACCGTCCCCGACGCAATGGGCTTGGGGCTGTATTTTGCCGAAGGCGAGGGCCCGAAATTCGAACGCGCCTTGCAACACGAAGCCGACATCGCCAAGCTGCACGTTCCCGATATGGGAAAACTGCAATACGTTTTCGACGCGGTAACTTCCATCCGCAAAGCATTGGACGGCCGCGTACCGCTTATCGGCTTCTCCGGCAGCCCGTTCACGCTCGCCTGCTACATGGTCGAAGGCGGCGGCAGCAAAGAATTTCGCACCATCAAAACCATGATGTACTCGCGCCCTGATTTGCTGCACAAAATCCTCGATACCAACGTCCAAGCCGTTACCGCCTACCTCAACGCCCAAATCGACGCGGGCGCGCAGGCGGTGCAGATTTTCGACACTTGGGGCGGCGTGTTGAGCGACGCGGCGTTTAAAGAATTCAGCCTCAAATACATCCGCCAAATCGTTGCCGGACTCAAACGTGAAAGCGAAGGCAGACGCGTTCCCGTCATCGTATTTGCCAAAGGCGGCGGGCTGTGGCTGGAAAGCATGGCAGAAATCGGCGCAGACGCATTGGGCTTGGACTGGACGTGCAACATCGGCGAAGCACGCCGCCGCGTCGGAAACCAAGTCGCCCTGCAAGGTAACTTCGACCCGTCCGCCCTCTTCGGTACGCCGGAATCCATCCGCACCGAAGCCGCACGCATCCTGGCCGACTACGGACACGGCAGCGGTCATGTCTTCAACCTCGGACACGGCATCAACCAACACGCCGACCCAAAACACGCCAAAATCTTAGTCGACACCGTACACGAACTGTCGCGGCAGTATCACGGCGGGTAAGCCGGCAGGAAACTGCCTGATATGCCGTCTGAAAGCCGAGGGATGGCAGGTTAGGGTAAAAATAAGGCAATGCGGCAATATCCGCCGTGTACGGATAGTACATGACGGCGGAGGCGTTGTCGCATTGGCGTAATTTCAACCGTCCTTATTTTCAGACGGCATTTTTGTTTTCAGATGCAGGGAAAACCGATGGCAAAAACGCTTAAAACCCTTTACCAATGCACTGGATGCGGCGGCACTTCCCCGAAATGGCAAGGCAAATGCCCGCATTGCGGCGAGTGGAACACGCTTCAGGAAAGCTTAGCCGCGCCCGATCCGAAAAACGCCCGTTTCCAATCTTGGGCGGCGGATACCTCGACCGTCCAGTCCCTCTCCACCGTGACCGCCACCGAAGTGCCGCGCAATCCGACCGGTATGGGCGAACTCGACCGCGTATTGGGCGGCGGTTTGGTCGATGGCGCGGTCATCCTGCTCGGCGGCGACCCCGGCATCGGCAAATCCACGCTGCTGCTGCAAACCATCGCCAAAATGGCGCAAAGCCGCAAAGTGCTGTACGTTTCCGGCGAAGAATCCGCCCAACAGGTCGCCCTGCGCGCGCAACGTTTGGAACTGCCGACCGACGGCGTAAACCTGCTTGCCGAAATCCGCATGGAAGCGATTCAGGCGGCCTTGAAACAGCATCAGCCCGAAGTCGTCGTTATCGACTCCATCCAAACCATGTATTCCGACCAAATCACTTCCGCCCCCGGCTCCGTGTCGCAGGTGCGCGAATGTGCCGCCCAACTGACGCGTATGGCGAAACAAATGGGTATCGCCATGATATTGGTCGGACACGTCACCAAAGACGGCGCGATTGCCGGTCCGCGCGTGCTGGAACACATGGTCGATACCGTGCTGTATTTCGAGGGCGACCAACATTCCAACTACCGCATGATACGCGCCATCAAAAACCGTTTTGGCGCGGCAAACGAATTGGGCGTATTCGCCATGACAGAAAACGGTTTGAAAGGCGTATCCAACCCGTCCGCCATCTTCCTTGCCAGCTACCGCGACGACACGCCTGGTTCGTGCGTTTTGGTCACACAGGAAGGCAGCCGCCCGCTTTTGGTCGAAATTCAGGCATTGGTCGATGACGCGCACGGTTTTACCCCCAAACGTCTCACCGTTGGCCTCGAACAAAACCGCCTCGCCATGCTGCTCGCCGTCCTCAACCGCCACGGCGGCATCGCCTGTTTCGATCAGGATGTGTTTTTAAACGCCGTCGGCGGCGTGAAAATCGGCGAACCGGCGGCGGATTTGGCAGTCATCCTTGCGATGCTTTCCAGCTTCCGCAACCGCCCTATGCCTGAAAAAACCGTGGTTTTCGGCGAAATCGGACTAAGCGGCGAAGTCCGCCCCGTCGCACGCGGACAAGAGCGGCTCAAAGAGGCGGAAAAACTCGGCTTCAAACGCGCCATCGTCCCCAAAGCCAATATGCCGCGCAATGCCAAAGAGTTTCCGAAACTGAAAATCTACGGCGTTTCGAGTTTGCAGGAAGCCATTGATATTTGTCGGGAAGATAGGGATTGAAAGGAAATGCCGTCTGAAGGTTCAGACGGCATTTGGTTTGTGGCGGATTGAAACAAGAAGGCATACCGGCGACAGATAAGATTTGCGGCAAAGTTGCCTGTGATGTGGCAAAAACGCACACGCCCGTCATCCCTGTGAAGGCGGGAATCCGGAATCGTCCGTTTCGGCAATGATTGGAAATCACGGCAACCCAACTGCTTGGATTCCCGACTTCGCGGGAATGAGGGGCGTGTGCATTTGATTTCCATCCGCCATATGTCGGCGACGGGCTTATTCGCCTACGGTTTTTTGTATCAGTTTTTCGGCGTTTGCCAAAGTGTTTGCCACTTCGTCAAAACCGATGCGGCTGCCGGCAATCAGGGCGCGCGTATCGGTATAGGCGGCGCGTACTTTGCCGTCCGTTTCGGTAACGAGGACGCGCAGGGGCAGTTGCAGTGCGAAGGCGGGGTCTTTGACCATCAGCGGCGTACCGGCTTTGGGCGTGCCGAACACGATGACTTTTGCCGGCTGCATGGTCAGGCCGTTTCGGCGTGCCGCTTCCTGATGGTCGATGACGGCAAAAATGTCCATCCCTTTGCTTTTTATGGCGGTTTCAAGGCGGCTGACGGTTTCGTTAAAACTGTATTTCGAGGTGAGGGTATGCGTGGTCATAGCGGTTTCGTTTTGGGTGGGCGGTTTGCCGGCAGGGTGTGCCGAAGCGGTTGAAATGCAGAGTGCGGATGCGGCAATCAGGGGGAGTATGTGTTTCATCGTATTTCCTTTTTCCTTTTCGGTTTGTTTGTCAGGCTTCGTATGGGGCGGCACGCGCCGCGCCTGATGCCGTGCTGCGTGCCGGAACGCCGTATGCCGTCTGAAAGCCTGTCTTTTCAGACGGCATTGCGTCATTTCATCCCTTTTTTGAGCAGGTCTTCATAACCGCCGTGATTGGCAACCTTCGTATAACCTGCTTTTTTCAGCTCTTGAAGGGCGGCTTCGGCACGCCGTCCGCTGCGGCAGTAGAGGTTGATCGGCGTGTCTTTGTCGGGCGCGGCTTCGTGTATGCGGCGGACGATTTGGTCGACGGGGATGTTGACCGCGTTGTGCAAATGCCCTTCGCTGAATTCCTGTTCGGAACGGACATCAATCCAAACGGCTGAATGTTGCGCGGTTTGGGCGGCGGATACGGGTTTTTGCGAGGCTGCCTGCGCGGCAAAGGCGGCTGAGGCAATGAGTGCGGCGGTAATCAGGTGTTTGATATTCATAGGGTTCTCCTGCGGTTGTCGTCTTAAGGGACGGGAAGTTATTTTATCTGTTCCAAAGCGGCGGCATCTATGTCCCAACGCCAAACGCCGCCGCCTTTGCCATCCAATCCGCGCAAAAACAGGTAGCGGACGGAAACGGCGGCGGGCGGTTGTCCGCGCAGTTTGAAGTAGCGCGCGGCGGCAACGGCGTAAATCAGTGCCTGAAGGTAATAGTGGTGGTGCGCGACGGCCTCGTCCATCGCCTGCCGCGTGTAGGCGGATGCGTCCGCGCCGAGGTAGTTTGATTTGTAGTCGATGATGCAGATATTGCCGTCGGGGTCTTGGCAGACCATATCGATAAAGCCGTTTAAAAAGCCGTTGACGGTGTGGAAGTCGAGCGTTTCGGCAGCGGCACGGCAGACTTCGGGCAGCCGGACATCGTCGCGGGCAAACCAGTCGCGCAGCCGTTTGATGCCGAAGTCTTCGGTATGGAGGGTAAAGCCCATTTCGGGACAGCGGCACTCGGGCGGAATGTCGGACAGGCCGTATGCCCCCGTCAGCGGCGTTTTCCGGCATGCTTCCGCCATTTCGGCAACGGCGGGCAGCCATATTTCTTCAAAACCGTATTTCTTCAGCTTGTCGGCAATGAGGGTTTCCTGTTCGGCGGCTGCTTGTCCGAATTTGAAATCTTCAAGAATTTCGTGCAGGCACAGCCCCGCCTGCGTACCTTTCGGAAAGTCGTGTACCGATATGCCGTCTGAAGCCGTCGGCGTTTCAGACGGCATCGCCGGTACCGAGGTTTCGGCGGCATCCAAGGACGGGCAGGCATCTTCTTCGCCGCCGTCGGGCGTTTGGGTATGGCGGCTTAAGGCGGTAAAGCTGGTGTGGCGGACAAATCGGAATCCGCGTTCGGGAATGCTGTTTGCGGCAAATTCGGCGGTTTGATCGGCGTTGCCGCAATATACGGCAGGGGGCGGCGCATCTTCTGTGAAGGCGAAATCCGTGCCGGAAGGGGCGTTGTCCGCCACGCGCCGCCAGTTGCGTTTGAGCATCGCGATGCCGTCTTTTTCACACGCATAGGCACGGCGGACGGTTTCGCGGCTGTCTTGCGGCAAGCCTTCAATCAGGTAGGCGAGGGGGTTGTTGGCGGTATCGGAAGAATAGGCGGCGTAGATGTTGAGCTGTTCTTCGGCACGCGTCAGCGCGACATAAAGCAGGCGCAGGCGTTCCGCCATTTCTTCATCGGCGTATTGCTTCTGTTCGTCTTCCGACAGTTGCGCCTTTGCCAACAGTTCGGTTCGGTTTGCGCTTTGGTGGAGGATTTGCCAGTCGGACGGCCCGGTATCTTGTGCGTCCCACGCAAACGGACAGTACACCAGCGGATACTGCAAACCTTTCGAGGCGTGCATGGTAACGATTTTGACCAAATCTTCGTCGCTTTCCAAACGGATGGCGCGGTTGTCGCCGCCGTTGTTGCCAGCCAGGCTGATTTGATCGCGCAGCCATTTGTGCAGTGCGGCGGGGTTGCGGTTTTGCGCGTCTTCGGCGGCAAGCAGTTCGAGCAGTTGGAAATAATTGGTCAGGCTGCGCCCGTTGTTCCGGCTTAAGAGGCGCGTTTCGATGCCGTGTGTTTGGGAAAACTGTTGCATGGCGGCGAAAATGCCGTATTTATTCCAGTTGTCGAGCGCGGTTCGGGCAGATTCCGCCCAATGCAAAATTTCGCTTTCGTTTTGGTTGAAGTCGTGCAATTGCTGCGCGTCAAAACCGAATATGCTGCTTGTCAGGACAAAGCGCAGCGTTCCGGCGCGGCGCGGTTCAAGCCAGAAGCCGATGAGTGCGGAAAGGGCGGCGGCTTCGGGCGAGGCGAACACGGATTCGCGCGAAAGCAGGACGCTTTGCACCTGCCGTTTTTTCAGGGTGGCGGAAACCATCACCGCCTCGTTGTGCGTGCGGACCAGCACGGCAATATCGCCCGACTGCAACGGGCGGCCTTTGAAATTCAGACGGCATCCGGCGGCTTCGTTGAGCGCGTGGGCGATTTCGTCGGCGCAATAGTCGGCGGCACGGCGGCGCAAAACGTCTTTGTTGGCTTTTTCATTGTCGTTTTCGTGCAGCCAACGGAGCTGTACGGCAGGACGTTTGGGCGACAACCTGCTTTCGGCACGCGCCGCACCGACTTCCGAATAGCCGATGTTTTCCAAGACGAACGGGTGTTCTTTGAGGCGGAACAGCGCGCCGATGCTGCCGATAAGCGCGGCGTGGCTGCGGTAGTTGGTGGCGAGCGTGTAGCGGTGCTGCGCGTCTTCCGCCGCCTGAAGGTAGGCGTAAATGTCCGCACCGCGAAAGCTGTAAATCGCCTGTTTGGGGTCGCCGACCAAAAACAGCGGGCGGTTTCGGGCGATGAAAATCTTTTGGAAGATTTCGTATTGCAGCGGGTCGGTGTCTTGGAACTCGTCGATCAGCGCGGTTTCCCAGTTTTCGGCAACGGCGCGGGCGAGGGTTTCGGCGTGGGGGTTGTCGGTCAGTGCGGTGTGGACATCGAGCAGCAGGTCGTCGAAACCGCGTTCGCGGCGCGATTTTTTCATTTCGGCAAGGCTGCTGTTGAGGTATCCGATTAAATCCAGTTGCAGCCGGATTATTGTTGCTTCTTCCGCTTCTTCGAGTGCGTTCAAATCGCGCCCGAAGTCTGCCAGTTTCTGCAATTCGGCAAATACTGCCGCATCGGGCGTTTTGCCTTTTTTCAGTCCGGCTTCGAGTTTGTCGGATGAGAGTTTCAAGAGCCGTTCGTGCAGCTTTGCCTCCAAAAAGGGCAAATCCGGCGACAGGGCTTTTTGTTCCAACGCGTCAAACAGTTCGGCAAAACTGTTTTTCCGATACGAATTGCCGTTTAAAAGGGGGTGGATGCGCCAAAAAAATTCTTTTAATTCAGCCAGATTTCCGCAAATGTTTTGCCAGCTTGCCAAAGCGGCATCCCGGGATTGCGGCAAATCCGCCTGCGGAAGGCGGAAACTCAGGTACGGGCGGGAGAGGTAGGCGCGGATTTGGGCAAGGACGGTTTGCGGCACAGTTTTGCGTTTAAACGCCAATGCGGCAAGCACCGGATCGCCGCTGACGCGTTCGCGCCAAAAATCTTGAGCCGGGACAAGCAGGCGGTCGCCGTCTTCTTCGGTCAGTTTGACATCGAACGGGGCTTGGCACAGAAAGGCGTAGTCGCGCAGGATGCGCTGGCAGAAGCCGTGGATGGTGTAGATGGCGGCGTTGTCGAATTGCCCGATGGCGGCTTTGAGGCGGACAATCAGACGCGTCCGGCCCTCTTTTTGCAAAGCCTGTTCCAAGAGTGCGGGCAGGAAGGTGTCGCCTTCGTGGTGTTCGGCGCAGTAGGCGGCAATGCCGTCTGAAAGCGCGCCGTCTCCAAGTTTGGCAATTTCTTTGCTTTCTAAAACCTGCAACACATCGTCCAAACGCGCGCGCAGGCGTGTTTTCAGTTCGGCGGTGGCGGCTTTGGTGAAGGTTACGACCAATACGCGTTCGACGTTTTTTTGTTCTAATATGATCAAACGTGTAAACAGGGCGGCAATGCCGTAGGTTTTGCCGGTGCCGGCAGAGGCCTCAATCAGGTTGGTGCCGGAAATGGGGACGGTTAGCGGGTCGAATGCTTGGATGCTTGCAGACATAGTGCGCGCTCGGAAAACGGTTGGACGGTATAGTGGATTAACAAAAATCAGGACAAGGCGACGAAGCCGCAGACAGTGCAAATAGTACGGAACCGATTCACTTGGTGCTTCAGCACCTTAGAGAATCGTTCTCTTTGAGCTAAGGCGAGGCAACGCCGTACTGGTTTTTGTTAATCCACTATAAAACGGGAAAATGCCGTCTGAAAAATGGTTTCAGACAGCATCGTCCGGCTTAGAGGTTTTGCAGGCGTTCGAGGGACGGGGCGTAGTAGTATCCGCCCGAAACGGCGGCGGAGAGGTGTCGGAGCAGCAGGTCGGTTTTGCCGTCCGTGTCGCCGAACATACTCAATAATTGCGCTTCGATATTGTGCAGCGTGCGGCAGTAGGCGGTAAACATCAAACCGTGTTCGCCGCTGATTTTGCCGAAGGGCAGGCTGCGGCGGACGATTTTCAGACCAATGCCGTTTTCTTTCAGGTTGACGCGGCCGAGGTGCGAATCGGGCAGGCGGACATCGCGGCTGAATTCGTCGTTGGTTTCCTTGCTGCGTCCGACCGAGACCTCTTGTTCGGCGACGGGGACGGCATCCCATTTTTTCAAATCGTGCAGGTATTTTTGCAGCAGGACATAGCTGCCGCCCGCATCGGGCAGCCCTTCGGGGATGATGGCGACTTCGCGGATTTTTTCATCGCCCTGCGGGTTTTCCGTGCCGTCGACGAAACCGTCCAGTCCGCGATCCTGATACAGGCGCAAACCGTGTTCTTCGGAAGCGACGCATATGCTGTCGCCGAACGCGCCCAAAACGGATTGGGCAAGCGCGTAGGCGGCGTTTTGGCGGAAGGATTGGATGTGGATGTACATATCGTGCTGCGTGGATGGTGCAAGCCCGTTACCCATTTCGGGGAAGGGTTTGATTTCACTGCCTTCGTCCGTGTGTCCGAATGTTGCCCATGCTTTGCTGCCGAAGGCGATGGTCAGACCCAAAATATCGTCCGGAAAACGGGTTTTCAAGGCGGATAGCGCGTCGAGCGAAGCGCGGCAGGCGGCTTTAATATCGTTGAGGCGGTTGGCGGCGAAGTCGGCTTCGATAAAGATGCCGGCCTGGGCGTGGTCGGGAATGATGGCGGATTGGGGCGTGTTCATGATGTTCCTTTTTGGTGTCATCTGTTTCGGGTGGATTATAGCACCGAATCGGCAGGCGGATTTTGCCGGGACGGCTTGCGTGAATCCGCCGTTTGCGTACCTGATGCTGCTTTTCGGTTTCGTGCCGCCTGCCGCCTTTATTCCCGCTTCCGGCGGCTTCGGCATATCTTTTCCATTCCGGTTTGGAATAGCCATATAAAAAAGTATTCTTTGTGTTTGCCGCAATTTCACTTAGAATGCCGCACTTGCACACTTTTTACAGGAGAGGATGATGTTGAAAAAATTCATACTCGGCGGTATGACCGCATTGGTTTTGGCGGCCTGCGGCGGTTCGGAAGGCGGCAGCGGAGCATCTTCCGCGCCTGCACAATCGGCAGTTTCCGGTTCTTTAATCGAGCGCATCAACAATAAAGGCACGGTTACCGTCGGTACAGAAGGCACTTACGCACCGTTTACCTACCACGACAAAGACGGCAAATTGACCGGCTATGATGTGGAAGTTACCCGCGCAGTTGCCGACAAACTGGGCGTGAAAGTCGAATTTAAAGAAACGCAATGGGATTCGATGATGGCGGGTTTGAAGGCGGGGCGTTTCGACGTGGTGGCAAACCAAGTCGGTCTGACCAGCCCCGAACGCCAAGCGACATTCGACAAATCCGAGCCTTACAGCTGGAGCGGTGCGGTTTTGGTCGCGCGTAACGACAGTAACATCAAATCCATAGCCGACATCAAAGGCGTGAAAACCGCGCAATCCCTGACCAGCAACTACGGCGAAAAAGCCAAAGCTGCAGGCGCAGATTTGGTGGCTGTTGATGGTTTGGCGCAATCGCTGACCCTGATTGAACAAAAACGTGCCGATGCAACCCTGAACGACGAATTGGCGGTATTGGACTACCTGAAGAAAAACCCGAATGCCGGCGTGAAAATTGTTTGGTCCGCGCCTGCGGATGAAAAAGTCGGTTCCGGCCTGATTGTCAACAAGGGCAATGACGAAGCCGTGGCGAAATTCAGTACGGCAATCAACGAGCTGAAAGCCGACGGCACGTTGAAAAAACTGGGCGAACAATTCTTCGGAAAAGACATCAGTGTTCAATAATTTCCTTGCTTCGCTGCCGTTTATGACGGAAACACGCGCCGATATGATTGTCAGCGCGTTTTTGCCTATGGTTAAAGCCGGTTTCGCGGTGTCTCTGCCTTTGGCGGCAGCTTCTTTCGTTATCGGTATGATAATTGCGGTAGCCGTGGCTTTGGTGCGGATTATGCCCGCAGGCGGCATCGTGCGGAAAATCCTGCTGAAATTGGTGGAGTTTTATATTTCCGTCATTCGCGGTACGCCGCTGTTGGTGCAGCTTGTGATTGTGTTTTACGGGCTGCCTTCCGTCGGCATCTATATTGACCCGATTCCTGCCGCCATCATCGGCTTTTCGCTCAATGTCGGCGCATACGCTTCCGAAACCATATGCGCGGCAATTTTGTCCGTACCTAAAGGCCAATGGGAAGCAGGTTTCTCCATCGGTATGACCTATATGCAGACGTTCCGCCGCATTGTCGCGCCGCAGGCATTCCGCGTTGCCGTGCCGCCTTTGAGCAACGAGTTTATCGGCTTGTTCAAAAACACCTCGCTCGCAGCGGTGGTAACGGTAACTGAATTGTTCCGCGTCGCGCAGGAAACGGCAAACCGCACTTACGACTTTTTGCCCGTCTATATCGAAGCCGCTTTGGTTTACTGGTGTTTCTGCAAGGTTCTGTTCCTGATTCAGGCGCGCTTGGAAAAACGTTTCGACCGCTATGTCGCCAAATAAGGGAAAGCCATGATTAAAATCCGCAATATCCATAAGACCTTCGGCGAAAACACTATTTTGCGCGGCATCGATTTGGATGTGGGCAAAGGGCAGGTGGTCGTCATCCTCGGACCTTCCGGCTCAGGTAAAACAACGTTTTTGCGCTGCTTAAACGCGCTGGAAATGCCTGAAGACGGACAAATCGAGTTCGACAACGAGCGACCGCTGAAAATCGATTTTGCCAAAAAACCAAGCAAACACGATATTTTGGCACTACGCCGCAAATCCGGCATGGTGTTCCAACAATACAACCTCTTTCCGCACAAAACCGCGTTGGAAAACGTGATGGAAGGACCGGTTGCCGTACAAGGCAAACCTGCCGCCCAAGCGCGCGAAGAGGCTTTGAAACTGTTGGAAAAAGTTGGTTTGGGCGATAAAGTGGATTTATATCCCTACCAGCTTTCCGGCGGTCAGCAGCAGCGCGTCGGCATTGCCCGCGCCTTGGCGATTCAGCCCGAGCTGATGTTGTTTGACGAACCGACTTCCGCGCTTGACCCTGAATTGGTGCAAGACGTGTTGAACGCCATGAAGGAATTGGCGCAAGAAGGCTGGACGATGGTCGTCGTGACCCACGAAATCAAGTTTGCGCTTGAAGTGGCGACTACCGTCGTCGTGATGGACGGCGGTGTTATTGTAGAGCAGGGCAGCCCGAAAGAGTTGTTCGACCACCCCAAACACGAACGGACGCGGAGATTTTTAAGCCAAATCCAATCTGCCAAGATTTGATTAACCATGTGTGAAAAATGCCGTCTGAAACTTTCAGACGGCATTTTTTCTATTTTTACAGAGGCCAGATTAGATTCGGATTGCTTTCGATGACGGCTTTGAACTGGTTTTGAATACGCTCAATCGCTTCTTGCGTATCCGCTTCAAAACGCAACACCAGAATCGGCGTGGTATTGGACGCGCGCATCAGGCCAAAGCCGTCGGGGAATTCTACGCGCAAACCGTCGATGGTGATGATTTCGGTCGCGCCTTCGAATTTGGCTTTGGCAGCCAGCTCTTCAATCACTTTGTGGCCGTTGCTGCCTTCGGGCAGGTCGATGTTAAGTTCGGGAGTGGAAATGTTTTGCGGCAGCTTGTTCAACACTTCGGACGGATTATCGAAGGCAGACAGGATTTCCAAGAGGCGCGCGCCGGCATACAGACCGTCGTCGAAGCCGAACCAGCGTTCTTTAAAGAAGATGTGTCCGCTCATTTCGCCGGCAACCAGCGCGCCGGTTTTTTTCATGGCGGATTTGATAAAGCTGTGGCCGGTTTTTTCCATGACGGGTTTGCCGCCGTGTTCTTTAATCCAAGGCGCAAGCAGACGGGTGGATTTGACATCGAAAATCACTTTGGCTTTAGGATTGCGGCTCAACACGTCTTGCGCGAACAGCATTAATTGGCGGTCGGGATAAATAATGTTGCCGTCTTTGGTGACCACGCCCAAGCGGTCGGCATCGCCGTCAAATGCCAAGCCGATTTCGGCATCGCTATTTTTGAGCTCGACGATGAGGTCTTGAAGGTTTTTCGGTTTGGAAGGATCAGGGTGGTGGTTAGGGAAATTGCCGTCCACGTCGCAGAAAAGCTCGGTCACTTCATTGCCCAAACCTTTGTAGAGTTTGCCTGCAAATGCGCCGCCGACACCATTGCCCGCGTCGATGACGATTTTCATCGGGCGTTGGAGCTTGATGTGGCCGACGATGTGGTTGTGGTATTCGCCGGAAATGTCTTTTTCGGTTACGTTGCCTTGTTTGTCGGCGGCAACAAAGCCGTCTTTCTCAACAATAGCTAAAAGTTCTTGAATGGCTTCGCCTGCGAGCGTGTCGCCGCCGAGCATCATTTTGAAACCGTTGTAGTCGGGCGGATTGTGGCTGCCGGTAATCATCACGCCGCTGCCGCCGCATTCGTTAATGGCGGCAAAATAGAGCATGGGCGTGGCAACCATGCCGACATTGAGGACGCCGATACCGCTGTCGGTCAGACCGCGTTGGATGTGTGTCATCAGTTCGGGACCGCTCAAGCGTCCGTCGCGGCCGAGTGCGATGCGGGTAATGCCTTTTTCGGTGGCTCTGGTGGCAATGGCTTTGCCGATAAGGTAGGCGGCTTCGTTGGTCAGGGTTTTGCCGACAATGCCTCGGATATCGTAGGCTTTGAAGATGTCGCGGGCGATGCTTGCCATAAGGTTTCCTTTGTGTCCGTTTAGGAAAAACGGGCGTATTTTAACATAGCGGTATGCCGTCTGAAGGCTTGCGTCCGGTTTTCAGACGGCATAGCCCGGTTACATCAAATAACATGCCGCCTGAAACAAAAAAGCAGCCTTTTATGCAGGCTGCTTCCGAATTATCGGTTTATACGGCTTCGGCTTTGATAATGATGACAGGTTCGGTCGGAACATCATCATGGTAGCCGTGGCGTTTGGTGGATACGCCTTCGATGGCGTCGACAGCGTCAAAACCGTCGATTACCTTGCCGAATACGGCATAACCCCAGTCTTGTACGACGGTTCTGCCGTACATTTCTTTGGAGCGGTGGTTGAGGAAGGCATTGTCGGCAGTGTTGATGAAGAATTGCGCACTGGCGGAATGGGGGTCAGAAGTGCGTGCCATGGCGATGGTGTATTTATCGTTGGGCAGGCCGTTGGACGCTTCGTTTTGAATCGGATCGCGCGTTTCTTTTTCGTTCATGTTTTCATCCATGCCGCCGCCTTGAATCATGAAGCCTTTGATGACGCGGTGGAAGATTACGCCGTCGTAGAAGCCATCTTTGACGTATTGTTCAAAGTTTTTGGCGGTAACAGGGGCTTTGTCGAAATCGAGTTCGATTTTGATGTCGCCTTTGTTGGTGTGCAGGATAATCATGGGTTTCCTTTCGTTGAAAATCACAGGCAAAATTGGGAGGCTTGCGGAAAATCCAATGCCGTCTGAACGGATTATGTCAGACGGCATCGTTTTAGGGAATCGGATTTACATCAGGAAGAAGTATGCCCACAGAGCAACCAATACTACGCAGAGGATGTTCAGCAGTATGCCGACATTCATCATTTCGCGTTGCTTGATTAAGCCCGTGCCGAACACAATCGCGTTAGGCGGTGTGGCAACCGGCAGCATGAAGGCGCAAGACGCGCCAACACCGATGACGAATACCAAGACTTGTTCGGGCAGGCCCATTTGCGCGGCGATGCTGGCGAAAATGGGCACAAGCAGGGCGGCAGAAGCCGTGTTACTGGTGAACTCGGTCAGGAAGATGATAAAGGCGGCAACCACGAAAATCACCAGCAATGCAGGAGAATGGGAGAATGTGGAAGCAACCTGTTGACCCAGTGCTTCAGATGCGCCGGAAGATTGCAGCAGCGCGCTTAAGCTGATACCGCCGCCGAAGAGCATCAATACGCCCCAGTCGGTGTTGCGGGCAACTTCTTTCCATTGCGCCACGCCGAAGACGACGACGGCAACGGCGGCAATCAGGGCGATAACGGTATCGGGGTTGGAAATACCGAATGCGGCTTTGATTTTGGAGCTGAATACCCAAGCGATGGCAGCGGCCAAGAAAATCAACAGCGCGATAACGCGGTGCAAAGTCCACGGAATCGATTCGGCTTTAACTTCCACGCGCTCGTTCAGGTTGGGCTTGAGGATGACGTACATGGAGAACAGCATCAGCGGCAGAATCAGCAGCATCATGGGCAGACCGAGTTTCATCCAGCTGACGAAATCGAGATTCAGGGCTTTGGCGGCAATCATGTTCGGCGGCGAACCAACGACTGTTCCCAAGCCGCCGATACTGGCGCAATAGGCAATGCCGAGCAAAACGAAGACATAGGTTTTGCGTTCTTTTTCCTGGTCGAGGTGGCTCATCATACCCATTGCCAAAGGCAGCATCATCGCGGCGGTCGCGGTGTTGCTGATCCACATGGACAGAAAGGCGGTAACGAGAAACAACATCAAAACCGCCACTTTCATATTGCCGCGCGACAGGTGCAGCAGGCTGACGGCGATTTTGCGGTCGAGACGCTGCATATGCAGGGCGGTGGCGAGTGCGAAACCGCCGAAGAAGATATAAATTGTCGGGTCGGCGAAACCTGCCATTGCCTTTTTGATGTCCATATCCGGGAAACCGAGTACGACGGCGAGAACCGGCACCATCAGTGCGGTTACGGTAATGTGGACGGCTTCGGTAAACCAAAGTGCGGCAACGAAAATCAGCAGCGCGATACCTTTATTGGCATCGGGACTGTAAGGCAGGATGTGGTAAATGCCGAAACAGATGACGGCGGAAATAATAGTGGTCAGCAGACCCTTAAAGTCGGTAATCGGCTTCTGCGCACTGAGCAGCTCGACGTTTTCGGGATGCTGGGTTTTGTCCTTTGCATGCAGGTTCATGAATGCTCCTTTAAGGCAACAAAATCGGTTTTTCTTTTGTGTCGTGCAATCCGAAACGGTTTGTGAAACCGCCGGTTCTGCAACTGGTTCGAGTATATTTGTAATCCGATGTAGTGTAAATATATTGTAAACGATTTGTCGGTTTTGTTTATGAGATGGGATTGATATGTAAGGAGAAAAACAGGATGCATCGGGGGGATTCATCCTGTTTGGGAGAAATAAACCGATTCAGTCCAAGCGGCAGGCGGCGCGGGCGGCAAAGAGTGCGAGAACCGTACCCGCCATATCGGCAAGGACATCGCCCAAACTGCCGGTTCGCG
Organism: Neisseria polysaccharea ATCC 43768; assembly: GCA_000176735.1. Classification (GTDB taxonomy): domain Bacteria; phylum Pseudomonadota; class Gammaproteobacteria; order Burkholderiales; family Neisseriaceae; genus Neisseria; species Neisseria polysaccharea. Next base: position 51,470 of record ADBE01000031.1, read on the forward strand.
TTGCGGTAAACCATGCCTGAGCGCATTCGCTGACTACGGCAAAACAGAAGGCGAACGCAATCAGGCTGCAGTAGGGGATGGGAAGTTTTCCTGTTCTGAATGCTTTGGTCAAAAGCCAGATTTGTGCGAAAAACAGGGCGAGGTGTGCTGCTTTGTCGAAATGCGGAAAAGGCGGCGGCGCAGTTTCGGCGGGTCTGAGCAGCGCATAGATGCCGCCGGCAAACCACAATGCGGAAAGCAGGGCAAAGCGGTTGCGCGGCAGCTTCATGCCGCCTCCTCGTCCAGCCACGTTTGGCAGATTTCGGACAGGCGCAGGAATTTGCCGCCGCGTGCGGCAAGTATGTCGCGCCATTGTGCCACTTCTTCGGCAGACGGTGCGTCGTCGATGTTGCATTCGTACAGCAGGAAATCGAGGGTTTCTTCGATGACGGGGATGGATTCGGTTTGGATAAGCTGCTTGAGTTCGGTCATGACTGTTCGGATATGGAAATCGGGAAATGCCGTCTGAAAGGGCTTCAGACGGCATCGGGTCATTTGCTGTGCAGGAAGCGGGTTGCTTCTTCCCATTTGCCGGCAAGGATGTCGGGTATGGCTTGCAGGGATTTGGCGACGGCATCGTCAATCTGTCGGCGGTGTTCCGTACTGGGTTTGTTCAGGACATAGCCGACGACGAGGTTGCGGTCGCCCGGATGGCCGATACCGAGGCGCAGGCGGTAATAGTCTGCCGTGCCGAGCCGTGCCTGAATGTCTTTTAACCCGTTGTGTCCGCCGTTTCCGCCGCCGAGTTTGAACTTAATCCTGCCGCAAGGAATGTCGAGTTCGTCGTGGACGACGAGGATTTCTTCGGGTTTGATTTTATAAAACTGCGCAAGGGCGGCAACTGCCTGTCCGGAACGGTTCATGAACGTGGTCGGCTTGAGCAGCCAGACATCGCCGTCGGGCAGGGTAGCACGGGCGACTTCGCCGAAGAATTTTTTTTCTTCTTTAAACGAAGCCTTCCATTTCCAAGCCAGTTCGTCGAGGAACCAAAAGCCTGCATTGTGTCGGGTTTGCTCGTATTCTTTGCCGGGGTTGCCCAATCCGACAACCATTTTGATTTTGTTTGACATGTCGTTTTCCATCAGATGCCGTCCGGACGGGGTTCAGACGGCATGGTTAGCCTTTTTGGTTAAGGACGCGCCTGCGACGCGCTTCTTTAGGGTCTGCCTGAAGCGGACGGTATATTTCGATACGGTCTCCGTCGCGTAACGGCGTATCGTCTTTGACTGCCTTGCCGAAAATACCCAAGGGGGCGGAATGCAGGTCGAGGTCTGTAAAGATTTCGTCCAAACCGCTTTTCAGTGCGGCCGCACGGATACGGGTTCCTTCCTCGACTTGCATGTTTTTCAAAACCTGCTTGTCAGACAGTCCGTACACGATTTCAATTTCAAGCATAACGGCGGTCTGCCTCTTTGACGAACGCTTCGACCAATGTGGAGGAAAGATGGCTGAATACGGGGGAAATTAAGGCGGATAAGACGGCATTGGAAAAATCGTATTCAAGGTTGAATTCGATTTTGCACATATCGTCGCCCAAATCGATGAACTTCCATGTCCCGCGCAGGGTTTTGAACGGTCCGTCAAGCAAATCCATACGGATTTCCTTGCCGGGTATGTTGCGGTTGTGCGTGGCGAATGATTGGCGAACGTGCATATAGTCCATAAACAGCCGCGCCTTCAGTTCGTTGCCGCTACGCCCGATGACCTCGGTTTTGCTGTACCACGGCAGAAAGTGCGGGTAATCCTCAACCTTATCGACCAGCTCGAACATTTTGTCCGCGCCGTGCAGCACCAAGATGTTTTTTTCAACTTTTTTCACAGGCATCACCAATGCGGGCGTGTATTTGAAGGGCGGTATTATAGCGGTTTAATTTTAAACCGGTACAGCCTTGCCCGTTCTGATTTCAATTTAAACCGCCATATCGCAGATTCGCAAAAACCGATACGGCTTTGGCGTTTCAGACGGCATTGGGCGAAAAATGCCGTCTGAAAACGGGATGGGAAAACGGCAGCTTGCGGGCTGCCGTTTGTTCGGGGAGTTAAGCCTTGTTTTCAGGCTGCTGCTCGGACTCTATCGAAGCGGTGTCTGCCGGGGCAGGTGCTTCGGTTTCTTCCCGAGCCGGAGCGTGCGGCACGTTATTTTCCGCCGCGTCCGCATTCTCGCGCAGGTTGTGGCTATAATCCTTGGGCGGACTGGGTTGTTTGCCCGCCATAATTTCCAGTACCTGATCGCGGTCGATGGTTTCCCATTCCATCAGGGCTTTGCACATCGTTTCCATCTTGTCGCGGTTTTCATCCAGGATTTTGTAGGCGATTTGGTATTGCTCGTCCAAAATCCGGCGGATTTCCGCGTCGATGTCCTGCTGGGTTTTCTCGGAAATGTTTTGCGAACGGGTTACGCTGCGTCCCAAGAAGACTTCGCCTTCGTTTTCCGCATAAACCATCACGCCCATTTTGTCGCTCATGCCGTAGCGCGTTACCATCTCGCGCGCCATTTGGGTTGCGCGTTCAAAGTCGTTTGATGCGCCGGTGGAGATGCGTCCGACAAAAATATCTTCGGCAATCCGTCCGCCGAACAGGATGGAGAGCTGGCTCAACAACTGATCTTTATACATACTGATGCGGTCGCGTTCGGGAAGCTGCCAAGTCAGACCCAGCGCACGTCCGCGCGGCATAATGGTTACTTTGTGGACGGGGTCGGTAAAGGGCAGGCTTTCGGCAACAATCGCGTGTCCGGATTCGTGATACGCCGTCGCACGTTTTTCGTCTTCGTGCATCACCATACTGCGGCGTTCCGGACCCATATAGATTTTGTCTTTTGCGTCTTCAAAATCGCTTTGATCGACTTTGACTTTGTTGCGGCGGCCGGCAAACAGGGCGGCTTCGTTGACCAAGTTCGCCAAATCCGCACCGGAAAAACCCGGCGTGCCGCGCGCGAGGGACAATAAATCCACAGATTCGTCCAAAGGCACTTTTTTGGAATGGACGTTCAAAATCTGTTCGCGCCCCCGGATATCGGGCAGGGGGACAACCACTTGGCGGTCGAAGCGGCCGGGGCGTTGCAGCGCAGGGTCGAGTACGTCGGGGCGGTTGGTTGCCGCAATCACAATTACAGTCTGATTGCTCTCAAAACCGTCCATTTCAACCAATAATTGGTTTAATGTTTGCTCGCGCTCGTCGTTGCCGCCGCCCAAACCTGCGCCGCGTTGGCGGCCGACTGCGTCGATTTCATCAATAAAGATGATACAGGGAGCGTTTTTCTTCGCCTGCTCGAACATATCGCGGACGCGGCTTGCACCGACACCGACAAACATTTCGACAAAATCGGAACCGGAAATGCTGAAGAACGGTACGCCGGCTTCACCTGCAATGGCTTTCGCCAAGAGTGTTTTACCTGTTCCCGGGCTACCTGCCAATAAGATGCCGCGGGGGACGCGCCCGCCCAGGCTTTGATAGCGGTTCGGCGCTTTCAGGTAATCGACGATTTCCTGTACTTCTTCTTTGGCTTCGTCGCAGCCGGCGACATCGGCAAAGGTAACTTTGTTGGCATCTTTGTCCAGCAGGCGTGCGCGGCTTTTTCCGAATGAGAATGCGCCGCCTTTGCCACCGCCGCCTGTCTGCATACGCATGAAGTAGAACCATGCGCCGATGAGCAGCAGGACGGGCAGCAGGCTGTAAAACAGAGTTGCCAGCGCGCTCGGTTTTTCTTCCGGCGTTACTTTTACGCGGACGTTTTTGTCGAGCAGTGTTTTAATTAGGTTGTCGTCCAAAGGCGCGTTGGTAAAGAAGGTGCTTTTGTCGGTGCGCTCGCCTTTAATCAGGTAGCCGCTGACGACGGATCCTTCGATGTTGACGCCGGATACTTCGCCGTTGTTGACCTGTTGGATGAACTGAGAATATTCGATTTGCCCGTTGTCTTCTTTTTTACCGTCTAAAGCGTTGAACGCAGCCATCAGACCGATACCCAAGGCGACCCAGACAAGGATTGATTTAAAGGTATTCCCCACTTAGCAAGGCTCCATAATTGAGGTGTAAAACGGAAATGATTGTAAAACACGCCGTCTGTATTGTCAGCGTTTATTTTTGCCCAATAAATAAATCTCACTGGAGCGATTGCGCGAGGCTTCGGGTTTACGCGTCTGCACCGTGCCGAAAATTCCGCGCATGGCTGCCATGTATTCCTGATAGCCTGCTCCCTGAAAGACTTTGACTAAAAAGCTGCCGCCTGTTTTCAGGTGTTGCGAGGCAAAGTCAAGGGCCAATTCGCACAGATAGAGGCTGCGTGCCTGATCGCTTACGGCGTTTCCCGACATATTGGGTGCCATATCGCAAATTACAAGATCCAGGGGGCGGTTGTTTAATAAGGTTTCAAATTGTGCCAAGACGTCGTTTTCCCTGAAGTCGCCTTGAATAAAGGATACGCCGTTCACGGCTTCCATGGGTAGGATGTCCAAAGCGAATACCGCGCCGGAAGGGCCGGCCAGCTTGGCAGCGACCTGCGACCAGCTTCCTGGTGCGCTACCTAAATCCGCCAATATGGTTCCGGGTTTGATTAGTTTATCTTTTTCGTTAATTTCCAATAGTTTGTATGCGGCACGGGCGCGGTAGCCGTCTTTTTGCGCCATATGGACGTAGTGATCGTTGACGTGTTCGTGCAGCCACGCTTTTGAGGACTTGGAACGTGCGGACATAATGCTTTACGGGTCGGAATGGAAACCGCGTATTGTACGTTAATTTTGCCCCTGCTGCGCCAAATCGCGTACAATGGGGCATTATTCTTTATGGTTCAAGCAGTAGGAAAATGACTGATACAAAATTAAATACCAAAGAAATTTTGGAATTGAAAGCGCGCGCGCATCATTTGAACCCCGTCGTGATGGTCGGGCAGCAGGGTCTGACGGATTCCGTCATCAGGGAAACCGATGTCGCGCTGACGGCGCACGAGTTGATTAAGGTGCGCGTGTTCGGCGACGACCGTGCCGAACGTGTCGAAATCTGTAATGCCTTGTGTGAGGCGGTTGACGCGCAACTGATCCAACATATCGGGAAACTTTTGGTATTGTGGCGTAAGAATATCGAAGCCTGATTTTAGGGGCGGTATGTCGAAACAGCCGTTTTTCGGTGTTGCGGAGACGGTTGTCCGTATATCTGCCCGATGCCGTCTGCAAGTGTTTTTGTGTTGCAGGTTTCATATGGTTTGAGTGATTTGCAGGATGATTGGAGGGATGTTATGCAGTTTCCTTACCGCAATGTTCCGGCTTCGCGTATGCGCCGTATGCGCAGGGACGATTTTTCACGCCGCCTGATGCGCGAGCATACGCTGACTGCCGATGATTTGATTTATCCGGTGTTCGTATTGGAGGGATCGGTGCGCGAGGAGGATGTGCCTTCTATGCCGGGCGTGAAGCGTCAAAGTTTGGACAGGCTGCTGTTTACGGCGGAAGAGGCGGTGAAGCTCGGTATTCCGATGCTGGCACTGTTCCCCGTGGTTACGGCAAACAAAACCGAGCGTGCGGAGGAGGCGTACAATCCCGAAGGACTCGTGCCGGCAGCCGTCCGCGCCTTGCGCGAGAGATTTCCCGAACTGGGCATTATGACGGATGTTGCGCTCGATCCTTATACGGTTCACGGTCAGGACGGGCTGACGGACGAAAACGGTTATGTGATGAACGATGAAACCGTCGAGGTTTTGGTCAAGCAGGCTTTGTGCCACGCTGAAGCGGGTGCGCAGGTCGTTGCCCCTTCCGATATGATGGACGGGCGTATCGGTGCGATTCGCGAGGCTTTGGAGGATGCCGGGCATATCCATACGCGGATTATGGCGTATTCTGCCAAATATGCTTCTGCATTCTACGGCCCGTTCCGCGATGCGGTGGGCAGTTCGGGCAATTTGGGCAAGGCAGATAAAAAGACCTACCAGATGGATCCGGCAAATACCGATGAGGCGTTGCACGAAGTGGCGTTGGACATTCAGGAAGGTGCGGATATGGTGATGGTCAAGCCCGGTTTGCCGTATTTGGATGTTGTCCGCCGCGTGAAGGACGAGTTCGGCGTACCGACTTATGCCTATCAGGTTTCGGGCGAATATGCGATGCTGCAGGCGGCGGTTGCCAACGGCTGGCTGGATGGCGGCAAAGTGGTTTTGGAAAGCCTGCTGGCATT
>ADBE01000030.1 GCA_000176735.1 Neisseria polysaccharea ATCC 43768
GGATTCCCGCCACTCTTCGTCATTCCCGTGAAAACGGGAATCTAGAATCTCGGACTTTCAGATAATCTTTGAATATTGCCGCTGTCCAATGGTCCGGATTCCCGCCTGTGTGGGAATGACGGGTTTTTATAATCTTTAAAAACTGCCGCTGCCCGACAGTTCGGGGTGGGAATGACGGTGGGGGACGATGCCGTCTGAAGCGGTGGGCTGAAGTCCACCCTACCATTACGCCCTACCATTGTTTCCGCTTCCGTACCGCTTGGCGGCAATATTGTAGGGTGGGCTTCAGCCCACCGAAACCCCGATGCCGTCCGAAGCCCGCGATGCCGTCTGAAAACCCAAATGGCGGCACAACAATGCCGCGCCGCCGACATTGCCGTCCCGACACAAAACGGCACAGACAATAAAAAATGCCGTCTGAAAGGGCTTCAGACGGCATTGTGTTCGGACGGGCGGGCTTATTTCGCGGCCTGTTCGCCCTCTTTGGCAAAATATTTGGCGTAGATCTTGTCGTATTCGCCGCTTTCGCGTACTTTTTTCAACGCATCGTTCAGCATTTTGACGGTTGCTTCGTCGCCTTTGCGTACCGCGATGCCGTAGTGTTCGGTGGTGAAGTCGGGCAGGGTAACGAAGTCCATCCCTTTGGCCGGATTGTTTTTCACATAATTGGCGATGACCGCGCTGTCGCTGACTACGGAATCCAGGCCGCCGTTTTCCAGTTCTTTGATAATCAGGGGGACGTTTTCAAAGCGCGCGATTTTCGGATTGTCGTTGCCCAAGAGTTTGGAAACGGAGAAATCGCCCGTGTAGCCGGTTACCACGCCGACTTTGTTCATCTTTTTCAAATCTTCGGAAGAAGATACTTTTTTGCCTTTCGGAACCAGGACGACTTGGGTGATTTCAAAATACGGGTCGCTGAAGTCCATAGACTGTTTGCGGTCGTCGGTAATGGTTACGCCCGACATCACAACGTCCGCATCGCCGTTGTTCAAGGCGGGGAAAAGGCTGTCCCACGGCTGGTGTTTGAATTCGATTTTAAAATTGCCCGCCTTCGCCATCGCGTTCATCAAATCCACATCGAAACCTTCGACATTGCCTTTCGAGTCTAAAGATTCAAAGGGGGCAAACTCGGCGTTGGAAGCCACGCGGTACACTTTGTCGGGGTTTGCGGCAGGCGCGGCGGCATCTTTGCCCTGACCGCCGCAGGCAGACAGCGCGAGTGCGGAACAGGCAAGGGCGGCGGCAATCCATTTTTTCATATTCATCAAAATTCCTTTCGGTAATCAAAAAGCCTAAAAAATCAGTTTAACATAAAATTAACGTTCTTTTTCACGGAAAAACGCATAAGTAACGTCGTGGAACAAATCGGTATGGGGGCTGTCTTCGTAGTTGAGTTCTGCCAAAGCGTCTTCAAATGCAAGCTGAATCGACTCGACCGCGATTTCGGCGGTGTCGGCGGGAAGGGCGCGGATTAAGGCTTTGAAGGCGGTGGACAGGACGTGGTTCTGCATACGCAGCACATCGTTTGCTTCTTCCAGATATTCCAAACGCTGTTCGATGCTGCTCATGATGTATCCTCGCGAATCTGTTAAAATGCGCGATTATATCAAACGCGCTTCAGGCGGGGTTTGTCCGCCTGCAAAGATTAAGGACCGGAAGCCGAAAAAATGGATACGAACAATCAGGATAAAGAGCCGAATTGGGAAAAACGCCTGGAAAGCCTGCGCCGGACGCGCCGTATGAATACCGCGCCCGACCGTGTGCCGCCGGTTCAAACTTCCGAAGCGGCAAAGGGTTCGCCCGCGCCGAAATTGGACGATGCAAGCCGAAACCGTGTGTTAAAGGCGTATCTGAAGAAATGGCAGGAGGAGCACAATGCCGCCGTTGCCGAATGCGGCGAGGAAGTCGAAACCGACCCGATGGTTATTCTTCAGGAAAACTGGCTCAACGCGCAGGCTTCCCTGCAAATGTCGGTTTCGGAAAAACACATCGAATCGCGGCGTAAAATCCGGTTCGATGCCAAAAAAGACTGCGTCGAATTTGAAACTGCACAGATTGAAGGCGGGGAAAACGCCGATGCGGCAGAATCCGGCACGAATGAGCCGGCGGTTTCGGAAAACGGGGAAAACGATGCGGAAGAAACGTTGATGCCCGTCCAAATCAATATCCTGAACCCGAAAGCCGTCAACCGGCGCGAAGTGTTCTGCCTGTCCGAACAGGAGTTGACCGAACGGCTGATCAAACGCCTGCGCCCGCATCTGACCGATACCGTCAACGGCATTATCCGTACGGCGGTGCAGAAGCAGATGGCGGTTTTTACCTACCAGCTCCAGCAGATGCTGCACGAGCAGGCGGGGGCGGTAGTCGAAGACGTGTTGGAACACGATGTCCGCAAAATCCTCAACGACATCAAGTACGAGTTAAAATACAAACGCTGACCGTCATGCCGTCTGAAAGCCGTTTCAGACGGCATTTTCCTGCCTGTCCGACTTGAAAGGCGCACGGAACGGGCGCAAAATATTAACAAATTAAACAACGGGCGCGCGCCCCGTTGCCGAACGGACAAAACCGAGGAATTACCGATGAGCAAAAAACTCCATCCGCAAACGCTCGCCATACGCGGCGGCAAAGAACAAACCGGATACCGCGAACACAATCAGGCATTGTTCCTGACCAGCAGCTTCATGTGGGACAACGCCCAACACGCCGCCGATTTGTTTTCAAAAAAATCAAAGGGTTTACTTATACCCGTACCGCCAACCCGACCACAGCCGCCTTTGAAAAACGCATCGCCGCTTTGGAAGGCGCGGAACGCGCGGTCGCCACTTCGACGGGTATGTCTGCGATTCAGGCGGCGTTTTTTACCTTTTTGCAGGCGGGCGATCATGTGGTTTCCAGCCGCAGCCTGTTCGGCACGACCGTCGGCTTTATCAATAACATCGTTACCAAATTCGGCATCGAAGTGAGCCACGTTTCGCCGACCGATATAAACGAATGGAAAGCCGCCGTCAAAGCCAACACCAAGCTGCTGTTTTTGGAAACGCCGTCCAACCCCTTGGGCGAAGTGGCTGACCTGGAAGCCTTGGCGGAATTGGCGCACGGCATCGGCGCGCTCTTGGTGGTGGACAACAGCCTCTTGTCTCCAGTCGGCTCTCAGCCTTTGAAACACGGTGCGGATATTTCCGTTTCCTCCGCAACCAAAGCCATAGACGGACACGGGCGCGTGATGGGCGGCGTGTTGGCGGGTTCGGAAGAACTGATGGCGCAGGTCGCCGTTTACTGCAACTCTTGCGGGCTGGCAATGTCGCCGTTTAATGCGTGGCAGTTGTTGGGCGGCGTAGAAACCCTGTCGCTGCGTATGGAAAAACAGTTCGACAACGCCCTGAAAATCGCGCAATGGCTGCAAGCGCAGCCGCAGGTTCAAGCCGTTTACTACACCGGATTGCCCGACCATCCGCAGGCGGAGCTTATCCGCAAACAGCAAAACGGCGGCGGCATCGTCATCGGCTTTGAAGTCGCCGACCAAGAAGCGGCGTGGAAAGTCGTGGACGGCGTGGAACTCTTTTCCCGTACCGCCAACCTCGGCGACGTGCGCTCGACCATCACCCATCCGTGGACAACCACGCACGGCAGGATGCAGCCCGAAGAAAAACTCGCCGCCAACATCCGCCCCGGATTGGTGCGCCTGTCGGTCGGTTTGGAATATGTTGGCGATTTGATTGACGATTTGAAACAGGCACTCGCACGCTGATTGCGTGTTTCAGACGGCATTGGACAGCAGATGCCGTCTGAAACCCTTATCTTATATGGCATACACATCAACAATAGGAAAAAATATGGATGAAGCGGTTTTTGCCGATTGGGCGTTGAAAATCTGTCTGACCGGTTTGATTATTTTTTTGGGTTTTATCGTTTGGAATTTGGGCAAGGAGTCTAAAGCGGGCAAATTCGGCATCGCCATTTTGTTTTTGGTCTTGGGCTTGGGCGTGTTCGGTTTTGTGTTCAAAGAGTTATTGATTAAGTTTTTGGTATTGCCGAAATAGGTTTGCCGCTTGTCAAAATGCCGTCTGAAACGCAGGGTTTCAGACGGCATTTTTTATCGGGGCTTGAAGGGGTGTTATCCGTTGTCCGCTCCGTAGGGCAGGTAAACGTCGAAGCGGGTGCTTTTGCCGGTGTATTGGTAGGCGGGGGTTTGCCCTGCAAGCAATCCGCCGAGGCGGGGGCGTTTGACGACGACGCGTTTTTTTGCCGTTTGGCGTGCGTTATGGAGGAGGACGGCTTCATCTTGCGCCTCGCCGACGAGCCGGTGGAAGTAGGCCATTTCTTTTTTAACGGCGGCACTTTTGCGGCGTTCGGGATACATGGGGTCGAGATAGACGATGTCGGGTTTGCCTTGTGTTTGAACAAGTGCGGGCATCTGTTCGGCGGCGTTGCCGAAATGGAGGTTGATGCGTGCGGCGGTGTCTTGCGTTTCGGGATTGAGGAGGGCGCGGCGGATGCCGTCTGAAAGCAGGCAGGCGACGGCGGGATGTTGCTCGAAGGCGGTAACGGACAGCCCGAGCGAGGCGAGGACGAAGCTGTCTCGCCCCAATCCTGCAGTCGCATCCCATACGGTGGGTTTGGCGGTATGGTTGACGGCTTTGGCGATGAGTTCGCCTCCGCCTTTTGTGCGCCGGTATTGTACAGCTCCCGAGGCAAAGTCGACGATGACGCTGCTTTTTTCCCCGACAAGCCTGAGGCTGACGGTATCGTGTTCGGCAAGGAGGTAGCTGCCTTGTTCGGGCGGTTGGGAAACGGGCACGAGGGGGAATGCCCGTATCAGGGCGCGGACGGCTTCGGTGGCGGTGGTGTCAATAAGGATGTCGGTCATGGTGTTTTGTGTCCGTTCGGGCGTGGGGCGAACCCGCTTTCCCGTGCCGTTTCAGACGGCATTTTTCGGGTTGGCGGGTATGGTGCGGATGCCGTTTTGCCGTCAGCCGATGTTGAGGCGTTCCATACGGTAGCGCATGGAACGGAAGCTGATGCCCAAGCGTTTGGCGGCCTGCGTGCGGTTGCCTTCGGTTTGTTTGAGGACTTGTTCGATGATGTCGCGTTCGATTTGGTCGAGATAGTCCTGTATCTGCATGGTATCGGGGTCGAACGGGAGAAGGCGGACCGGTTCGGCGGCTGTTTCAGACGGCAAGGTATCGGCAACGGGGACGGCGGTTTCCGTTCGGACGGATTTGTGGCGCACATCTTGGATTTGCAGGTCGTCGATTTGCACGGTATGTCCGACGCACAGGGCGACGGCTCGTTCGAGGATGTTTTCCAGTTCGCGGAAATTGCCCGGATAACTGTAATTCAGGAGCATCTGTTGCGCGGCGGGGGAGAGTGTGTAAGGTTGGTTGTTGTGGCTGTGTTTGTACAGAAGGTAGGGGATGAGCAGCTTCAAATCTTCGCGCATTTCACGCAGAGACGGCATATTGAGGCTGACGACATTGAGTCGGTAATACAGGTCTTGGCGGAATGCGCCGCTTTCGACAAGGGCTTCGAGGTTTTTGTGGGTGGCGCAGACGATGCGGACATCGACGGGCTGCTCGGTCGCGTCGCCGATACGGCGCACGGCTTTTTCTTGAATCGCACGCAAGAGTTTGACCTGCATGGAAAGGGGCAGGTCGGCGACTTCGTCCAAAAACAAAGTGCCGCCGTCGGCGTGGCGGAAGAAGCCGTCGTGGTCTTTGTCGGCACCGGTAAAGCTGCCTTTGCGGTAGCCGAAAAATTCGCTTTCCATCAGATTTTCGGGAATCGCGCCGCAGTTGACGGCGACAAAGGGTTTGTCCGCGCGGTCGGACAGTTCGTGTATGGTGCGTGCCGCCTGTTCTTTACCTGTACCGGACTCGCCGGAAATATAGACGGGTACTTTGCCGGGCGCGAGGCGGCGGATGAGGTGGCGGACTTCGACCATCTGCGGAGAGTTGCCGAGCAGGCGGGGCATATCGGGTTCCGCATAGGGAAGGGCGGCGGAAACGGGCGGTGCCGCCGGTATCGCGTTTGCAGGTTTCGGGGCTTCAGACGGCATGGGGGAAGAAACGGGGGATGCCGTCTGAACAGGCGGTTCGGGGATTTTGTTTTGGTTTTCGGAAACGGAAATTGCCGATTTGACGAGGGAACGCAGCCGGGCGAGGGTGATGGGTTTTTGGATGTAGTCGAACGCGCCGCAACGCAGGGCCTCTTGCGCCTGATCGGCATTGCCGAAGGCGGTGATGACGGCAACCGGCGTATCGAGCAGGCGGCTGTTGATGTGTTGGACGACTTCGAGCCCCGAGCCGTCCGGCATACGCATATCGGTCAGGACGAGCGAATAGCGTTGGCTGTCGAGCTTGTTTTTGGCTTCGGTAACGCCTGACGCAGTATGGACGCGCAAGCCCATCTTCATCAGGGTCATTTCCATCAGGTCGAGAATGTCGGTTTCGTCATCGACGACGAGGACGGGATGTTGCAGTTCAGTCATTGGTTTTTTCCGGTAATGTGAGTTCGAAACATTTGGCTTCCGGCAGGTAGGTCAAATCGCCGAAATTGGCGTGCGCCAGTTCGCGGGCGACATACAGCCCGAGGCCGGTGCCGTTTTCTGCCGTGGTGTAAAAGGGTTCGAACAGGTGTTCCTGCACTTCGGGCGGCACGCCGCCGCCGTCGTCGGCAAAGAGGATGCAGACGGTGTTTTTTTGCGCGGGGCGGATGGTGACGGAAATCGAGCCGGGCTGTTTGCGGCTGTGCCGCCACGCGTTGTTGGCGAGATTCCACATAATTTGCCGCAGGTGGGCGGGATCGAAATAGGCGGTCGGGCTGCCGCCTTGAATATCCGGACGGATGCAGCCGGCGGCATCGGGATGGCCGAGCAGGAACTCTTGTTTGAATTCTTCCCAAAACGGTATCAGGTCGATGGTTTCGCGTTCGGTTTTGTTGCGCTTGTTGAGCGAGGAAATGTCTTCGAGCATTTTGTCGATGCGGCAGACGTTGCCGTCGATGATTTTGCACAATTTGGCGTTGAACGGATCTGCCGCCCCCGCTTCCATATTTTCGCGCAGCAGGTCGTTGGCGTGGCGGATGGCGGACATCGGGTTGCGGATTTCGTGGGCGAGGTTGGCGGTCAGTTGTCCGAGCGCGGCAAGTTTGACGGACAGGGCTTCCGCCTGAATTTCGCTTTGCGGGCGGATGTAGAGGATGAGCAGCTTGTCCGGCCCTTTGTTGACCGGAACGGCGCGGATGCCGGCGTTCAGGCCGGGTGTGCCCAGGACGTATTCGAAAGTGTGCGGAGCGGCTTGATCCCACAGTTCGGCGGCAGAATCGGACAGGCCGGCGCGCCGTCCGATTTCGAGCGCGGGGAAAAGGTCTTTCGCCTTCCGGTTGAACAGCACCGCCAGCCCTTCGGTATTGATGACGACGACTGCTTCCTGAACGCGTTCGAGTACGGTTTGGCTCAAGCCTTTGATGCGCCGGTAGGCGAGGTGGTTGTCGCGGGCCAGTTGGCCGGCGCTGTCGATGTATCTGACCGACAGGGAGGTGAAGATGGCGGAAAGATAGGAGGCGGCGACGAGGATGAAGGTTGCCGAGGCGGTTCGGGCATCCGATATGAGCGGGTATTTGCCGATATTGCCGTCGGCAATGGCGTTGAATATCAGCAGGATGGCGGCGTAGCTGGAATAGAGCAGGGGGTAACGCCCGTAGCTGAGCAGGCAGGAGCAGACGACGAAGGGCAGGATCAGGATGCCGAAGCCGGAATCGATGCCGCCGAACAGGTAGGTCAGCACGCCGATCATCGTGATGTCCGCCACCGCGCTGAAACGCGGCATTTTCAGCGACTGCCATTGCCAATGCGGATGGATGATGGAAAAGAAAATCAGCCAGCAGGCAATGGCGAGCCAAACATAAAACGCCCACGCCGTCCACGAAGCGTGCAGGTTCGCACGGCTGCCGGTTTCCAGCCCGAGGATGTGCATAATCATCAGCGGGAAAACGATGGCGACGCGGATGATGTTGATCAGATTGGGAATCCGGTCTTTGAGTTTTTCAAGTTCGCGGGGGTTGGAAATCACCATAATATGTGCGGAACCGGGTTTATTTGGGGGAAGAAAGCTGTTTCAGGCTGCCCGATACGGGTAATAGTCTGCCTTTTTTGCCGCGTTTTGCCTCAAGTAGGGAGACGGGGATGCGGTCTTTGTGCGCCGCGCCGCGCCTGCCTTCGCTTTCAATCAGGATTTCCGGCTCGGAAGAAACGGCGGTATGCGTCAGCGATTCGCCGGCGTTTAATCCGATGATTTGCAGCCCTTTGCCTTTCGCCATAATTTTCAATTCGCCGATAGGGAAGGCGAGGGCGCGGTTTTGACTGGTGGCGGCAATGATTTTGCAGTCGGGGTTGATGAACGAGGAGGCATAGACGGCAACCGGCGGCAGGACGGTTTCGCCGCTGTCTGTGGTCATCACCACTTTGCCTGCTTTCACGCGTCCGACCATATCGCCCAGTTTGGCGATGAAGCCGTAGCCGCCGCTGCTTGATAATAAATAATGTTGTTCCGGCAATCCTGTCAACATCGCAACGGGTTTCGCGCCGTTTTGCAGCTCGATTAAGGAGGAAACCGGTACGCCGTCGCCGCGCCCTCCGGGGATTTCGGCGGCATCGAGCGTGTAGGTTCTGCCCGATGAATCGAGGATGACGACGGGTAAAACCGTTCTGCCTTCGAGGGTTTGTTTGAGGCAGTCGCCTTCTTTGAACGCGGTTTGGCTCAAATCGAGATTGTGTCCGGCGCGGCTGCGTATCCAGCCTTTTTCCGACAGGATCAGCGTGATCGGCTCATCGGCGGTGGTTTGCGTCAACACGGCGCGTCCGGCTTCTTCCACCAGCGTGCGGCGCGCATCGCCAAACTGCTTCATGTCCGCCTGCATCTCTTTGATAATCAGCTTGCGTTTTTCGTTTTCGTCGCTCAAAAGGATGTTCAGACGGCCTTGTTCCTCGCGCAACTCGTTCAATTCTTTTTCGAGTTTGAAACCCTCCAAACGCGCCAACTGACGCAGGCGGATTTCCAAAATGTCTTCGGCTTGGATTTCGGTCAGCCCGAACGCCGCCATCAGGTCGGCTTTCGGGTCGTCCGATTCGCGGATAACTTTAATCACTTCGTCGATGTGCAGAAAGACTTTCAGACGGCCTTCGAGGATGTGCAGCCGTTTTTCCACTTGGTTCAAACGGAATTTCAGACGGCGTGTGACGGTAACGACGCGGAAATCCAACCATTCCTGCAAAATCGTTTTCAGGTTTTTCTGCGCGGGGCGGTTGTCCAAACCCATCATCACCAAGTTCATGGACACATTGCCTTCCAGCGAAGTCTGCGCCATCAGCGTGTTGATGAAGGTATCGGTATCGATGCGGCTAGATTTCGGCTCGAATACCAGTCGCACGGGATGTTCGCCGTCGGACTCGTCACGCACGCGGTCGATTAAATCCAACATCAGCTTTTTGGTGTTGAGCTGGTCTTGATTGAGCTGCTTTTTACCTGCTTTCGGTTTCGGGTTGGTCTGTTCTTCGATTTCGGCAAGGATTTTGGCGGAGTTGGCGTTCGGCGGCAGCTCGGTTACGATGACGCGCCATTGTCCGCGCGCCAGTTTCTCGATTTCGTAACGTGCACGCACGCGCACGCTGCCCTTGCCGGTTTCGTAAATACGGCGCAATTCGTCCGCCGGTGTGATGATTTGACCGCCGCCGGCAAAGTCGGGCGCAGGGATGTACTGCATCAGGTCGGCGGTTTCCAACGTCGGTTTCTTCAACAGCGCAATCGCCGCCTGCGTCACTTCGTTCAAATTGTGCGACGGAATTTCGGTCGCCATACCCACCGCAATGCCTGACGCGCCGTTGAGCAGTACTATAGGCAGACGGGCAGGCAGGTGCAACGGTTCGTCAAACGCGCCGTCGTAGTTCGGCACGAAATCCACCGTCCCCTGATTGATTTCGGACAACAGCAATTCCGCAATCGGCGTCAGCCGCGCTTCGGTGTAACGCATCGCCGCCGCCCCGTCGCCATCGCGCGAACCAAAGTTGCCGATGCCGTCGATTAAGGGATAGCGCAAGGTAAAATCCTGCGCCATCCGAACCATCGCCTCATAGGCGGAACTGTCGCCGTGCGGGTGGTATTTGCCCAAAATTTCGCCGACCACGCGTGCCGATTTCACCGGCTTCGCCCCCGCCGTCAAACCCATATCGCGCATGGCAAACAAAATACGCCGTTGCACAGGCTTCTGGCCGTCTGAAACTTCAGGCAGCGCGCGGCCTTTGACCACGCTCATGGCGTATTCGAGATAAGCGCGTTCGGCGTACCGGCCGAGCATCAGCGTATTGGAATCGGTATGTGGGGCGTGCGGTTGCGTATTCATTGTGTATGCGGAATGTAAAACAAAGGGCATTATTGTAAATCAAAACGGCAAACCATAGTGGGCGCGTGTCTGAATCTGAATCAAATACGGGCAATGTGGAAATATGTTATAAATAAGGCTTTCCCACTTTTACACATTGGAGACGATATGGAACTGGTATTTATCCGCCACGGACAAAGCGAATGGAACGCGAAAAACCTGTTTACAGGCTGGCGCGATGTGAAGCTGAGCGAGCAGGGGCTTGCCGAGGCTGCCGCCGCCGGTAAAAAACTGAAAGAAAACGGCTATGAGTTCGACATCGCCTTCACATCCGTCCTGACCCGCGCGATTAAGACCTGCAACATCGTTTTGGAAGAATCCGACCAACTGTTCGTGCCGCAAATCAAAACATGGCGGCTGAACGAACGCCACTACGGCCGACTGCAAGGTTTGGACAAAAAACAAACCGCCGAACAATACGGCGACGAGCAAGTCCGCATCTGGCGGCGCAGCTACGACACCCTGCCGCCGCTTTTGGACAAAGACGACGCGTTTTCCGCACACAAAGACCGCCGCTATGCCCATCTGCCTGCCGATGTTATCCCCGACGGCGAAAACCTGAAAGTAACGCTGGAGCGCGTATTACCGTTTTGGGAAGACCAAATCGCCCCCGCGATTTTGAGCGGCAAACGCGTCTTGGTGGCGGCGCACGGCAACTCCCTGCGCGCGCTGGCAAAACACATCGAGGGCATTTCCGACGAAGACATCATGGGCTTGGAAATCCCGACCGGTCAGCCGTTGGTGTACAAATTGGACGACAATTTGAAAGTCATCGAAAAATTCTACCTGTAAGGGTGTGAAATAAAAAATGCCGTCTGAAGCCCGGCGTTTCAGACGGCATTTTTGACAAGGCGGCAAAACGCATCAGCCGCGTACCAAGAAACGCCCCATCGCTATCCGATGCAGCGTGCCGGCAAGCAGCAGCGCCACGCCTGCCGAACCGGCGGCGGCAAGCGTCAGCCCCAAGCCCGACAATACGCCGGAAGCCGCCAGATGCAGGCCGCATCCCGCCATGGCTGCGAAACCGAATGAAAATCCCCAAAAGCTCATCGTAAAACCGCCTTCCCAAAACCAGCGTGTCAGGCGCAGCAAGAACAAAAACTGCAGGCAGCCGTAGCCGATTAATGCCAACGCAAAACCGTCGATTTTACCGCCGACGGCAAAATACGCGCCGCAGCCGACAAAGGCGGGCGCAAGCTGGATACCGACCACGCCGCGCGCCGCCGTACCGACCGGTGCCGCCGTACGCAGCCTGCCCAAGACGGAGGCTTCCAAACTCAGCCAGGAAAACATACCCGCGCCGAAAAACAAAGCCGCATAATCATGATGCCCCAACGCCGCCAGAGATGACGCGCTGACAAAGTTTGTCGCCACCGTAGGAAGGTAAATAATCGGTGTCGTCGCCTCCAAGGAATGCAGGCCGCGCCACAGACCGGCCGCCCGATACATCGAAAACGCCAACTGTCCGGCAACGCCGGCATAAATCAGGACTGCCGCCGCGCCTGCCTGATAGGGCTTCAGCGCGAGTCCCTCCAGCATAGCGGTAATCGGAATCGCGCTGATGAAGCAGCATTGCACCAAGTCGCGTAAATCAGACAAAAAATCGTTTCGGTACGCAAATATTTTGATCAGGTATGCTGTCACCAGCAAGAGCCAGACGACCGAAGCCGCCGCAAGCAGCGATTCGGCGGCCAAGGCGGGCAGCAGCCCGACAGACGCGCCGTAACGCCACGACAGCCCCAAGGCAAACAAGCCCAGCGCGATGCTGAAATAGCTCAAAGGAATCGGAAATTTCTTAGATGCAGACATAAACACCCTTCAGACGGCATGCCGTCGTAACGCACAGATAAAATTGAGTATGATATAAAAAACAGGCAGGCGGGGGATGACGTATCCGTATCGGCATATTGCCGTTTTGTCTCATTGCGCCCGATGTCGGAAGCGGTTGTGCATCGGGCGCACGTTTTTTGTGGTGCGGCGTGATTCGGATGCAGGGGAGGAACGAATCAGTAACCGTATTAACCGTAGGGTGGGCTTTAGCCCACCAATCAACGACTGAAAATGAAGAAAACGGTGGGCTGAAGCCCATCCTACGCAACTATTTGTCAGACTTCCTGCGGTTACAGTCCCGGCACAACATCTGGCAATTCTCTTCAATCGTTTTCCCACCTTCGCACCACGGTGTAATGTGATCGCCTTCCATTTCCGACAATTCAAATTTCTGTTTGCAGTGTGGGCAAATGCCGTCTTGTTTTTCGTAAACCTTCTGTTTGATGCTGTCTGAAAAGGCACGGATGTTTAAATACTTTTCATCGCGGGTTAAAACGTATTGGTAAATCCCTTTTTTGTTTTCCACATCGTCGTCGGCAATCAGTTTGGCAATTTCCGCTTCCAATATATCTTTATCCAAATCGGTATCTTTGAAACGGTTGTATAGGAATCCCCAAGGCTGCCCTTTCATCAGTTTGGTGCGCTTGACGGGAAATTTCAGGTTTACCCATTCAATCACATTTTTGAAATACAGCCATAAATCATCAGCATTCTTATCATGTTGGTGAACCGCCATATATTTGCAGACTGCTTCGTCTCCGTCTTGGTTGGCAATCCATCCGATAGCGGTTTCCAAATAGTCTTGGCGGATGGCTGTACCGTTCAAATAGTCTTTTCCGATTTGGTAGGCGGCGCAGTTGGTTTTGCTGAAATGGCGTTTGGCATCCGTTACCCAGTTGCCCGAATACACGGCGTTGCGCAATTCTTGGTTGGTTAGCCTCTCACCCGCAATATTGATGGTTTTGAACCAGTCCAGCTTTTCGCTGTCTGTTCCTTCACATTGGTATATGGTCAGTTCGTAATTTAAAATCTTCTCCTGTTCGTCTGCCTGCAAATTATGGAAGTAGCGCATCATATAGGCAAAATCGCCGTTCACATATTGGCAGATGGAAACAGTGCGCTGTTGCCCGTCCACGATTTCAAACGTGCCGTCATCGCGCACCGCCCAATACATCACATTGAGCGGAAATCCTTTCAATACGGTATCAATTACGGCATCGCGCTGTTTGTCTTTATAGACAAACTCGCGCTGATAGGGCGGGCGAACGTCCAGTTTTCCTTCATAAGCGCGCACGCCGTCTTCGTTGTTGTCGGTGTAGCCCGCCGCTTTTTTGGTTTCGCTGTCGTAGCCCGTCAGTTCGCGGATAGTGAGAGTGGTCATTTGGATTTTCATGGTCATTCCCCTTTTTGCCTGATGAATATACGTTTATATATCTTCTTGCCATTAATCAAAGGTTGCGCCACCTTGCTTTCTGCATCCCACAATCCGTTTGAGAATCCTTTTCCTTCACTTTCTGTTGCGCCCAAAACATCAAACTGCTCAGGATTGTATTTATCCAAAAATGTAATCGGCACACCCATCACACCATCGTAATCGTAGGGAATATCGGCAACTTTGGATACTTCGATGGCATCGTAGTTGTCGTATTGCGGATAATCGGCGGGGTTGTAGGTTCGGTACAGAATCAGTTCTTCATGGCGTTTGGCTATATCCAAGTTGGTAAACCAACAGATATTTCCCATACTTCGCCATTTTTGTCCCGTTTCATCCTGCCAATAGCGTGTTGCTTTTGGCTTATAATAATCAGGCACTTGGAATGCCATATCACCATTATGGTTGCCAAGCCATATTTTATTTTCTTTTAGCAAGGGAAAAATCTCTTTATAGGTAATGGCATTCTGATTGCCGATAATGATGAATTTCTTGCTATATTCAACCAACTGTGCCACATATTCTCGAAACAGCGAAAACGGCGGATTGGTTACGACAATATCGGCTTGCTTCAGCAATTCAATACATTCTTGGCTGCGGAAATCGCCATCGCCTTTCAGCGGTTTGACTGCTATTTCTTCGGGGGTGGGAATGCCGTTGCCGTCTTTGTCCCCTGTATATTCCAGCCAAACCGCCTGTTCGCTGTCGTTTTGGCTGAACAGGTCGCTGTTTTGGTTTTTGTAGCAGGTGGCAATCAGCTTTTTCAGGCCGAGATGCTCGAAATTGTAAGAAAAATAATGGAAGAAATTGCTGACGCGCGGGTCGTCGCAGTTGCAATAAACAGTTTTGTCTTTGAAATGGTGTTTGTAGTGCCGCAACTCTTTTTCGATGTCGGAAAGCTGGGTGTAGAACTCATCGTTTTTGGCTTTGTTTGCCGCGTGAAGGGATTTGTTGCCTGCCATATCAAACCCCTTTAAAAATACAAGAAAGGTTTGATATTTTACTGATTTTTAAGTTATAATTGCCAAGCCAAGCCAAGCCAAGCCAAGCCAAGCCAAGCCGCTATATCTGTGTCTGCTGTTCATATGATGTTTCCTTGTCTTAATTTATTCAAACAGGCTGCCTGAAAACCCACTTTCAGGCAGCCTGTATTTTTCTACATTACAGCTTCTCTTTAACCCAACCTTCCACGCTTGCCAGCATTTCGGGCAATTTGTCGGCATCTGTGCCGCCGGCTTGTGCCAAGTCGGGACGGCCGCCGCCTTTGCCGCCGACTTGTTCGGCTGCAAATTTGACCAAGTCGCCTGCTTTCACTTTTCCGGTCAGGGCTTTGGATACGCCGGCGCACAGGGAGACTTTGCCGTCGTTTACTGCCGCTAAAAGAATCACGGCGTTGTCGGATTTACCGGTTAAATCGGTAACGATTTCGCGCAGGGCTGCGGCATCGGCTTCGATTTGTGCGGCAACGAGTTTGGCCGCGCCCAAGTCTTTTGCGTCGTCCAAGAGTTTTGCGCCTGCGTGGACGGCGAGTTCGGCTTTGGCGCGTGCCAATTCTTTTTCCAATGCTTTGGCGTGTGCCGCGCCTGCTTGGATTTTCGCCAGTACGTCTTTTTCGGTTTGGGCTTTGGTTTCGGCAATAATGTCTTTCACCAAACGCTCTTGCTCTTGCGCCCATTTGAGTGCGTTCAGGCCGGTGATGGCTTCGATACGGCGTACGCCTGCGGCAATACCGCCTTCGCTGATGATTTTGAAGAGGCCGATGTCGCCGGTGCGTGAAACGTGTGTACCGCCGCACAATTCGGTAGAGAAACCGCCCATTTGCAGTACGCGCACTTCGTCGCCGTATTTTTCGCCGAAGAGCATCATGGCGCCGGTTTTTTGGGCATCTTCCATGCTCATAATGGCTGCGTTGACGGCAACGTTGGCCAAGATGGCTTCGTTGACTCGGCGTTCTACTTCGGCGATTTCTTCGGCAGTTACCGCTTGGGGATGGGAAATGTCGAAACGGGTGGATTCGGCGGTAACCAAAGAGCCTTTTTGTTCGACGTGTCCGCCCAATACATCGCGCAGGGCTTTGTGCATCAGGTGGGTCGCGCTGTGGTTGCGCATATTGGCATTGCGGATTTCGTCGTCCACTTTGGCGGTAACGCTGTCGCCGACTTTCAGACGGCCTGAAGTTTGTACGCCGAATTGTCCGAATACGGCTGCTTTGATTTTTTGGGTATCGCGTACTTCAAAGCGGTTTTCGCCTGAGAAGATATAGCCGACGTCGCCGACTTGGCCGCCGGATTCTGCATAGAACGGGGTAAAGTCGATGACGACTGCGCCGCTGTCGCCTTCGTTCAATTCGTCGACTTGCTCGCCGTCTTTGTAGAGGGCGAGGACTTTGGATTCGGTTTGGCGTTCGCTATAACCTTTAAACTCGGTGTCCTGACCTTCGTAAGGCAGTTGGGCGTTGGCTTTGAAGCTTTGTGCGGCGCGTGCGCGTGCGCGTTGGGCTTCCATTTCGCGTTCGAAGCCTGCTTCGTCCGGTTCGATATTGCGTTCGCGGCAGATGTCGGCAGTCAGGTCGTATGGGAAGCCGTAGGTATCGTAGAGTTTGAAGATGATTTCGCCGCCGAGTGTTTTGCCGCCTTTGGCCAGCGCGTTTTCCAACAAGGCCATACCGGTTTCCAGAGTTTGGGCAAAACGGCTTTCTTCGTTTTTCAATGCTTCTTCGATTTGTGCTTGTTTTTCTTTCAACTCGGGGTAGGCATCGCCCATCTCTTTGACCAAATCGGCCACCAGTTTGTGGAAGAACGGTTTGCTTTGACCCAGTTTGTAACCGTGGCGCACGGCGCGGCGGATAATGCGGCGCAATACGTAGCCGCGTCCTTCGTTGGAAGGCAATACACCGTCTGCAATCAGGAAGGAGCAGGAGCGGATGTGGTCGGCAATCACTTTCAGGCTGGGCTCGTCCATACTGAACGGCGCGCCGGTTTCACGGGCAACGGCTTTGAGCAGGTCTTGGAACAAGTCGATTTCGTAGTTGCTGTGGACGTGCTGCATGACGGCGGCCATACGCTCCAAACCCATACCGGTATCGACGGACGGCTTGGGCAGCGGATTCATATTGCCTTGTTCGTCGCGGTTGAACTGCATAAATACGCAGTTCCAAATTTCAATCCAGCGGTCGCCGTCTTCTTCGGGGCTGCCCGGAATGCCGCCCCAGATTTCTTCGCCGTGGTCGTAGAAAATTTCGGAACACGGGCCGCAAGGGCCGGTGTCGCCCATCTGCCAAAAATTATCAGACGCGTATTTCGCGCCTTTGTTGTCGCCGATGCGGACGATGCGTTCGGCAGGCATACCGATTTCGTTCAGCCAGATGTTGTAGGCTTCGTCGTCTTCGGCGTAAACGGTCGCCAAGAGTTTGTCTTTGGGGATGTTGAGCCATTCGGGGGAAGTGAGGAATTCCCAAGCAAAATGAATCGCGTCGCGCTTGAAGTAGTCGCCGAAGGAGAAGTTGCCCATCATTTCAAAGAAGGTGTGGTGGCGGGCGGTGTAGCCGACGTTTTCCAAGTCGTTGTGCTTGCCGCCGGCGCGTACGCATTTTTGCGCGGTGGTGGCGCGGCTGTACGGGCGTTTGTCGAAACCTAAAAATACGTCTTTAAACTGGTTCATACCGGCGTTGGTAAACAGCAGGGTCGGGTCGTCGTGCGGCACGAGGCTGGAAGAGCGGACGACGGTGTGTCCTTTGGTTTCAAAGAATTTTAGGAATTTTTGGCGTAGTTCGGTGGTTTTCATAATTTTTTCAATATCTCTCAAATGTTTTGTAATGGTAAAAGCAGGGAAAGCAAACGGCGGTATCTTACCGCAAATCCCTGTTTCTAGCTATGGAGGCGGCGGCTTTCAGACGGCATCGCGGGATTTTGAATGCCGTCTGAAGCCCTGCTCCCGATATCGGCTATAATGGCCGCTTCCTCCAACCCGATATGCAAGGAATGATAATGGCCAAACATCTGCCACTCGCCGTTTTAACCGCCCTCCTGCTTGCCGCTTGCGGCGGTTCGGACAAACCGCCTGCCGAAGCCCCGGCACCGGCGGAAAACCAAAACGTATTGAAAATTTACAACTGGTCGGAATACGTCGATCCGGAAACCGTTGCCGATTTTGAAAAGAAAAACGGCATCAAGGTTACTTATGATGTGTACGACAGCGACGAAACGCTGGAAAGCAAAGTGCTGACCGGCAAATCGGGCTACGACATTGTTGCGCCGTCCAATGCGTTTGTGGGCAGGCAGATTAAGGCGGGGGCTTATCAGAAAATCGATAAGTCGCTGATTCCCAATTATAAACATCTTAACCCCGAAATGATGAGGCTGATGGACGGTGTCGATCCCGGCCACGAATACGCCGTGCCGTTTTATTGGGGGACAAATACTTTCGCCATCAATACCGAACGTGTGAAAAAGGCTTTGGGTACGGACAAGCTGCCGGACAATCAGTGGGATTTGGTGTTCGACCCCGAATACACGTCCAAATTCAAGCAATGCGGCATCAGCTATTTGGACAGCGCGGCGGAAATCTATCCTATGGTGTTGAACTATTTAGGTAAAAACCCGAATAGCAGCAATACCGAAGACATCAGGGAGGCAACCGCCCTGCTCAAGAAAAACCGCCCCAATATCAAACGCTTCACTTCGTCCGGCTTTATCGATGATTTGGCGCGCGGCGATACTTGTGTAACCATCGGTTTTGGCGGCGATTTGAACATCGCAAAACGCCGTGCCGAAGAAGCCGGCGGCAAGGAAAAAATCCGCGTGATGATGCCCAAAGAGGGCGTGGGGATTTGGGTGGATTCGTTTGTGATTCCGAAAGATGCGAAAAACGTCGCCAACGCGCACAAATATATCAACGACTTCCTCGACCCGGAAGTGTCGGCAAAGAACGGCAATTTCGTGACTTATGCGCCTTCAAGCAGGCCGGCGCGCGATTTGATGGAGGACGAATTTAAAAACGACAATACGATTTTCCCGAGCGGGGAAGATTTGAAAAACAGCTTTATTATGGTTCCCATCCGGCCGGCGGCGTTGAAGTTTATGGTGCGCCAGTGGCAGGATGTGAAGGCGGGGAAATAAAGCCCGATATGCCGTCTGAAGGATGTTCGGACGGCATTTTTTATTTCCGGAGGAAGAGGGCTTGCAGCCGCTGTTTGAAGGCAATGGGGCGGATGCTGCTCAAAATGCCGCTGAGGATAATGATGCACATACCGAGTATTTCCTGCCAAAAAAGCGCTTCGCCCAGAAAAAATGCGGCAGACAGGGCGGAAAAGACGACGGTCATATAGGAGAGCGAGGCAACCGTAAATTTGTCGCCGACTTTGTAGGCGCGCGTCATCGACAGTTGGGCAATCAGCGCGGACACGCCGATGCCCGACAGATAAACCGCCGACTGCCAAGACAGCATATGCCAGCCGGTCAGCGTCGCCCAAACCGACGACATCGCCACGCCAGTCGCGGAAAGGTAAAACACGACGCGCCAACCCGGTTCGCCCGCCAAAGACAGTTCGCGCACTTTCAAATACGCCCAGCCGGACATCGCGCCGCCCGCCAGCCCGGCGAGTGCCGCCGGTTCCTGACCGCTGCGGAACGAGGGATTAAGCAGCAATACCACGCCGGCAAAACCAAGGAGCAGGACTGCCTGCGTGTAAACGGAAATCCGTTCTTTCAAAATCAGGAAGGAGAATACTGCCAAAAAAATCGACGAGGTGTAGCTTAGGGTAACGCCGGTTGCCAATGGCAGGTGCGTTACCGCGTAAAACAGCAGCAGCATCGCCCCGGTCCCGACCATACTGCGGTTTAAGTGGTTTTTCCAATGGGGCGTGCGGAAGGTGTCGCGCCGCAATATGGCGGCACAACCAAGGGCGAGTGCGGAAAACAGCATACGCCAAAAGACCAATTCGCTGCTGCCGAGGGCAAATTTTGCCGATGCCTCTTTAATCAATACGTTCATAACGGTGAAGCAGGCCGCCGCCACCAGCATCCAGCCGGAGCCCAAAACGTCTTTTTTTGCGGTATCCATATAATATTTGTCGCGATAAAAAGGTCAAATTGTAAACCTTGCGGCAGGGTTTGCGGCGGCGGTTTCGGGCGCGCGCAATCCCGCCGAATCCCCGTTTTTTCGGAACAATTTGTTTTTTCAGGGCAAACCTGCTTATAATGGCGGGTATGAAAAAATATCTTGCCCTTATCCCCATCGTGGTCGCCCTGTCCGGCTGCGGAACTGTTTATGTGCCCACCCTGACCGAAATTCCTGTCAGGCCGATTAATACCGTTCCGGCGGAAGCGTCTGCAAAAGGTTTCCGCCTCGCCCCTTCGCATTGGACGGACGTTTCCAAAATCCGCGACGAGGCGACGCGCCTGAGCTATCAGGTGGACATCGGCAAAATGACCAAGGTTCAGGCGGCGCAATATCTGAACAACTTCAGAAAACGCCTAGTCGGACGCAATGCCGTCGATGACAGTATGTATGAAATCTACCTGCGTTCGGCGGTAGACAGCCAGCGCGGCGAAATCAATACCGAGCAGTCCAAGCTGTATATCGAGAATGCCTTGCGCGGCTGGCAGCAGCGTTGGAAAAATATGGATGTCAAACCCGATAATCCAGCATTTACCAACTTTTTGATGGAAGTGATGAAGATGCAGCCCTTGAAATGACGCGGTACGCAAATGCCGTCTGAAAGCCTTTTCAGACGGCATTTGCGTTTGAAGCCCCGATTTATTTTTGCCCGCCTTCTTTCCGGTATTGCCCCGGCGAAACGTGATATTGCCGTTTGAACGCCTTGCCGAAATGCGTTTCCGACTGAAAGCCCACCGACAGCGCGACCGACAAAACCGAATCTGGGGTTTTTTTCAGCAGCAATGCTCCTTTTTGCAGGCGGATATGGTTCACAAAGGCGTGCGGGCTGAGTCCGACCCGGCTTTTGAAACGGCGCATCAGCTGAGCGCGCGACATATTGGCGGCGGCAACCATTTTGTTGACATTCCATTCGTCTTCCGGTTTGTCTATCACTTTTTGGATCAAATGTCCCAAACGTTTGTCCTGCCAACCTTTCAATACGCCCGACAGTTGGGCATCTTTTTCCTGTTCAAGATAGGCGCGCAGGATAAGCACCAGCAGGACGGACGATAATGCGTTGACCACGGAAGCCGTCCCCGTCAAAGGTTTTTCGCTTTCCAGTTGCAGCATTGAAACCACATACTGCAAACTCGGATGGGCAATGTTCAGAAAAACGGTTTCCGGCAGCCCGTTCATCAAATCTGCATGGGTATCATAGCGGAAACGGGCACAAAACAGGCTCATATCCTGTCCGTTGCCGCACTGTTTGACCGTGAACGCGCCGTTTTGTCGTATATCCGGTTGTAAACTTTCTCCGTATTTTCCGTCGTGGCTCAACAGGTGTCCCAAGCCGCGCGGGAAAAATATAATATCCCCCGTACTGACCGGACGCGGGGAAGTTTCACCGTCGATGCAGAGATAGCCGCTGCCCGATGTAACAATGTGTACCAATCCTTCGCTCTGCAAGGTTTCATGCCGTACCGACCATTGTCCGCCCAAAAGGCACTGTACATCCACACTACCCGTCAGTTGGGCCAGGTCAACCAGTTTGTCGAGAATGTCCATAAATCTTTTTGAACCATAAAATGAGATGATTAAACGAGAAACACAACTGAATAATTGCAATAATACGCACATCAAAAACAGATACGCAAGCGCGTATCAGGGTTAAACGCAAGAGAAAGGAAAAGAAAATGTTTAAAGATTGGAAAGAACATACCGCATTGGTTAAAAATCGTTCGGCGAGCTGGGTAAGGCGCATCCTAAAATGCTGCAGGCCTACGGCGCATTGGAACAGGCCGCCGCCGCCGAAGCATTAGATGCCAAAACGCGCGAACTGATTGCCATCGCCGTTGCCATTACCACACGTTGTGAGAGCTGCATCAGTGTTCACGCTGCCGCCGCCGCCAAAGCCGGTGCGACCGACAGCGAAATCGCAGGTGCATTGGCAACTGCCATTGCCCTGAATGCGGGTGCCGCTTACACTTATGCCCTGCGTGCATTGGAAGCGGTTGAAACGCAAAAATAATCCGTTTCGGATAAAAAATGCCGTCTGAAGATGTTTCAGACGGCATTTTGTCTGTTATGCTTCCCGATATTTTGCAGACAACATATGCAGCCGTTTTTTCAGACGGCATTTGAGAAACAAGGGGTAAGCGTGAAATATAGTGGATTAAATTTAAATCAGGACAAGGCGACGAAGCCGCAGACAGTACAAATAGTACGGCAAGGCGAGGCAACGCCGCACTGGTTTAAATTTAATCCACTATATTATCGCTGGGTATGGTTTGCCGCCATAAGCTGCCTGCTGTTGTCCGCCGTTTTTATTGCACCTTATCTGACGGCATTTCACGAACAAGAAAAAATATTCGAATATGCAGAATTGATCGTTACCGCACCCAACCGCAGCGGACGGGCAATCGAACTGAATTCAGACAGGCAACATTACCGACTTTCCTGCTATGGGTTCGACGATTTGTGCACAGGCGACAATATCGGCAGAGTCATCAGGGCGCGGCAGGTTAAGATTGTTTTAAGCGAAACCGTCGGCAAAGGTTTTTTAAACGGCGTTCTGTTGGAATACCGCAACAGCGGTAGTGTTTATAGCAATAAAGATTTTGCCCACACGGAAGACCGCCTTGTCGAAGTGTTGGCACAACCTGCCGTTTTCAGCCTGAAACTGGGTATTTTGCTTTTATTGCCCGCCATTTTCCTGCGTTTGAAAAGAATGTGAAAACAGATTGGCGGGGCGGGGGAATGCTCATGCGGCAATTTTACGTTTTGGGTTATGAGGATAACCGCTATAATCACAACTTTACAGTCTGCACAGAGAAAACCGATGCCTTGGAATCTCCCCATCTTCCTCACATGGTTGAGGGTCTTGCTCATTCCTGTCCTGACAGCCCTTTTTTACCTGCCTTTCTCATGGTTTTCGGAAGAAGCAGTCAATGTTGCCGCCGCCGTCATTTTTGCCGTTGCCGCCTTGACCGACTGGTTTGACGGATTTTTGGCAAGGTTGTGGAAACAGACCTCGGATTTCGGCGCATTCCTCGACCCTGTCGCCGACAAGCTGATGGTTGCCGTATCGCTGCTTTTACTGGTCAAACTCGATCGGACCTATGTTTTGTTTGCCATGATCATCATCGGCAGGGAAATCACTATTTCCGCATTGCGCGAATGGATGGCGCAAATGGGCAAGAGGAGCAGCGTTGCCGTCGCCACCGTCGGCAAATTCAAAACCGCCGCGCAGATGCTGGCAATCTTCCTGCTGCTGCTGAATTTTCCCGATTTTTATGGATTTAACCTCGCATTCATCGGCAACATATTGATGTTTATCGCATCTTTGCTGACGGTTTGGTCGATGTTGTATTACCTGAAAATGGCGTGGAAAGAAATCGCCTGAAAAAACATAAAAATAGCTTGACGGTAAAAACAGAATCCATAATAATTGCGTCTTCTTCGATGTCGGAGAATGATATAGGGCGGGAATAGCTCAGTTGGTAGAGCGCAACCTTGCCAAGGTTGAGGTCGCGAGTTCGAGACTCGTTTCCCGCTCCAAAAATTTCATTCTCCCACAATCATTGCGGGAATAGCTCAGTTGGTAGAGCGCAACCTTGCCAAGGTTGAGGTCGCGAGTTCGAGACTCGTTTCCCGCTCCAAGTTTTATT
>ADBE01000029.1 GCA_000176735.1 Neisseria polysaccharea ATCC 43768
CATTGCCTCTGTTTAAAAATTCCTGTTTTTATCAAATATTTCAAACAGTTTTTCCTTGTCGGCACAAGACCCCTCCGGTATCAGGTTCAATATCGTTTCCAACGCCTCGGCAATATCTTCCCGCTCTACCGTGTCGATAAAGAGTTTTTTGTCCATTTTGTTGAAACCTTCGGTATAGGCTTTGACCGCCTCTGCCAGCTCCTCTCCTATGTTTTCAGGCGGATTGCCGAGCAGTTTGACCACGCCGGCACGGGTTTTCCGGTACAGCTCCGCCGCTTTTTTGGCTTGGCTTTTCGGGATATGCTCCGCGCCGTCCCAATCGCGGAAGGGGTTGTCGAAATTTTGCGCCAGCCATTCGGGTTTTCGGGCTTTTTCTATCCACAGGTCCAGCCCGTCTTCCTTCCGTTTCTTATAAAGTTTCTTCACTGCCTTCGCCGCCTCTTCGGGCAGGCTGCTCATCCACAGCCTGTGCAGCTTCGGCAGCCGGTCGGGATGCGGGATGTCGTCCGCGCCGAAACCGAACAAATCTACGGTAGTGAACACTTCCAAATCCTCAAATCCCGATACGGCGGAAAAATTGGCAAGATTGCCCGGTTTGCCCCACAGCCGTATGGTTTTGAGCTTGGGATACGTTTCCGACAGGTTTTGCATATCGAAATCGGCAATGCCCATGACGTTGACGGCGGTCAGGTTTTCCAAACCCCGCACTTTGGGAACGCTTTTGCCCACTTCCAAAATCAGACCCGCGCCCTTTTCGGCGGTACAGACCTTGCAGTTTTCCTTGATTTCGCCTTTCAGGTTCAGGCTGTCCAAGCCTTCGTTCAGATAAAGCGATTCCACGCCGGTCATATCGACAGAAAGGTCGGTTATGCGCGTATTGCTGAAATCCAGCACGGTCTGACCGTGGTTTTCCAGACACAATCGGGTGATAAACGGATATTCCTCCAGATATTCATATAGATTTTTATGCCATTTGGTCAGAAACAGCGAAGACAGGCAGGGAAACGCCTTCAGTTCCATCGCGTCTTCAAAATCGTCCCAAACATCGCTCAAATTCTGTTTGGATATGCCGTATTCCCGTCCGGCAAACATCACGGTCTTTTTGCTTTTGGCGGCTTTTTTGAATGCCTTTCTCTGTTTTTCGGGTATCTGCTGCCATCTCAACTGACGGTACACGTCGTAGCCGTCGCCCCAAAAAGAGGCATACCGCTGCGTGTCTTCGCCGACCAGCGGCGCGGTATTCCCAACCCGTACATATCCCGTCGGCACGACGGCACTTGCCTTATACATGTGCAGACCGCGTTCCCAATACATAAAGTCTTTGTAAAGCGGTTTCAAATCCGCCAGCTCCTCCGCCCCAAGCGGTTTGTTGCCCTGCCAGTCCAAAGCCAGCAGGGTTGCATGTGTTTTTTTGCCACCGTGTTCTTCAACCCGGGTAACCTGGCAGGCAGTGTACTGCTTCAGTCTGAAATTATAGACGCAATATACGTCTCCGGCATCGGCATACATCGGCATTTCCTTTATTTCTGTCGGTTTTCACAGACAGATGCCGTCTGAAACCTGGAAACGGCTTCAGACGGCATCTGCACATCATCTTATCTAGTACAGCCCCTAAATTTTTATTCATGGAGATTTTCATTTATTAAAAATTCGGGTAAGTTTTTAAACAAAAAAAATTCATCTCCCCAATTAATCATATTCAACACTGATTGGGAAAAAATTAGCCGAAACCCGATTTCATCATCATCAAGATATAGTTTTCTCATTTCCAATAGGTCTTCATCTTTAAGGAAACCAAAAAAATCAAAATCGGTTAAATCGAATATTTTAAGCTCTCCATAACTACCTAAAGATACGTTTTCAGCTTCCTTGTTGATTTCATAAGACAGATTCGGTTCGCTGCCATTACACTTAAATAAAACAGGGATCCCTTCCAAATCAAACTGTATTTCATCGGGACGTTGGACATCAATATCAAGATCCGTTTCGTCATATATGAAGAAAAGCCCCTTTACTGATAAAATCCTTCCATTTAACTCATTCATTTATTTACCCTTATCCATTCTTTTACTGATGGATTAGTTAAGCCATTCTTCGGAAAAAACTGCACCACGTTCTCCCCTTGCGGCAGCATCAGTTTTTTCACGGCGTGTCCGTACACTGTTTCCAGCGTAATACTCAAACCGCCTTCCCGCTCAAATATTGTCCCGACACACGAACGCGCGGCGTTTTCATCGTTCCACGCCATCGCCCGCCAAACGCCCAGCGTGTCCATATCCGCCCAAAACGTTTCCGCCTTTTTGTAATCCAACACCAGCTTCGCCGTATCGGTAACGGGGTCGTAAAAGCCGTTTTCGGCGAGCATATCGCCCAAGTCGTGCATATCGGGAAACATCACGCTGCGGCTTTCAATGCCGTTTTCTTTCAGACGGCATTTCAGTTCCGCCAAGGTATCTCGCCCGAAGCAGGTAAAAAACAGCAGCCCGTCCGTCTTCAGCGCGCGCGCCCAATTTTGCAGCACGGGGACGATGCTTTCCGCCTCCGTCAAACCGAGGTTGGACCACAACATATCGGCACACGCTTCGGGCAGCGGCGCGGTCGGGGATTGGCAGTACTGCACCACGCCCTTACCCGTAAACCTTTGCCAAAAACCGCCCTTGCGCGCGGCGGCCGCCGCCACCAAAAAATCCGCACGGGAATCGTATTCTTCAAATACCGCCTGCGGATAGCGTTTCGCCAGCAGGCTGCGGCTGATGTCCGCATCCGCACCGGCAAGCAGGATATGTTTGGGCGCGTTGCGGACGAGTGTTAGGCGTTGGTCGGCATGTTCGGCGAGATGGCGGTGAACCTGCCAGCGTGCGTCCTGATGGTTCATCTCAAACCCCTTCGGCAAAATCGCGGTACAGCGCGGCAAACGCTTCCGCGTGGCTCAAAAACGGCGCATGCGCCGCCTTTTCCATCACAACCAACCTGCTGCCCTTCAAACGGCGGTGCAGATATTCACCCATGCGCGGCGGCGTAATCGCGTCTTTGCCGCCGAACACCAGCAGTACCGGAACATCTATCTTGTCCAACAAATGCCGCGCATCCGCCCTTTCCGCCGCGTCCAAAGCTTCCTGTAAGGCGGAGGGTGTGCCGCAGCGCGCCAAATCGGGCAGGATTCTGCCTATGATTCCGTCCGCATCATGCGTATGCAAAAGCTGCAATTGTAGAAACTGTTTGATATGTTTGGCATAATCCGAACGGAACGCACCGACCATTTTGCCCAGTGCAGGCGCGGCAAGCCCTTCGGGATAGTCTTCGTCAGCCGTCAGCCGCGCGAAACTCGCCGTCAGGCAGAGCGAACGGACTTTGTCGGGATGGCGCGCCGCCAGATACAGCGCGACCAATCCGCCGAGCGACCAGCCGAAAATGTCGGCCGGCGCGTCAATTTGGGCGGCAATGCCGTCTGCCGCCGCCGCAATGTCGAAAGGTCGGACAAACGGAGCGTCCCCGTGTCCGGGCAAATCGACGGCGGACACCGCCCATTCCCCGGGCAGACGGGGCATCAGGTCGTCGAACACATGGCGGTTCGCCCCCCAACCGTGTATCAGGTAAACTTTTTTGGCAGCATCAGGCATGAATTTTCTCTCTTGTTGGCGGCGCATCGCAGACGCGGCCGCAGTCAGACACTGCGTATTATGCCACGATTCATCAGACGTTTCAGACGGCATCTGCGCCGGCTGCAATACCGATTTGGCAAGTTTCCGCACCGATGCGGCAAACAACTGCCCCCTGTGTTTCAGACACATCCAAGGCGGATCGGTGTGCGGCATTTGCCAAAAGAAACCGCCCGCATTCGACCGGATGTGGGCCTCGCTGCATTACGAACCACACGTCAGCAACATGATACGTACGCTGAAACACTTGGCTGATTTGGGCATGGTGCAGCCGCTGGCAGACCTGATGGTACAAAACCCGCCCAACTGGCTTTCAGACGAATGTTTCGATTTCGTCCTGCCCGTACCGCTGGGCAAAGAACGGCTGCTTCAACGCGGCTTCAATCAAAGTGAAAGCATCGTCGGGTTGTTGGCACAACGCTACGGCTGGCAGATACTGCCCCGACACACCGTATTCCGACACCACCGCCCGCCGCAAAGCACGCTCAAAGGCAGCGAACGGCGGCGAAATATCAAAAACGCCTTTGAAATCCGCACACCGATACCGGAAAACTGTAATATTCTGTTAATCGATGATGTCTTTACCACCGGTGCGACGCTGGACGAACTGGCAAAAACACTGAAAAAATCGGGCGCGAACCGAATCTGCTGCTGGACGCTGGCACGCACGCCAATGAAAAAATAACTAAATTTTTTGACACCCCATCCGCCTTGTGGCAAGGTTACGCGCCTATAAGTGATTGATATTTATGTTTACCATCGTTTTATACCAACCGGAAATCCCACCGAATACAGGCAATATCATCCGCCTGTGCGCCAATACCGGCGCGGATTTGCACCTTGTCAAACCGCTCGGCTTCCCGTTGGATTCCGCCAAAATGAAACGCGCCGGGCTCGACTACCACGAGTTCGCCAGCCTGACGGTGCACGAAAACTTCGACGACTGCCTCAAGGCACTCGCAGGCAGGCGCATTTTCGCCCTGACCACCAAAGGCACGGCGCGCCCCGATGAAACGGCGTTTCAAAAAGGCGACGTTTTACTGTTCGGGCCGGAAACGCGCGGACTGCCTGCCGACATCCTCGACAGCCTGCCCGCCGCGCAAAAAATCCGCCTGCCCATGCAGCCCGGCAGCCGGAGTATGAACCTTTCCAACACCGTCGCCGTGATTCTCTTTGAAGCGTGGCGGCAACACGGTTACGCAGGTGGCGTTTGAACGCAGGTTCATGCCGTCTGAAAACCGTTCGGACGCATTCCGAACCGCTGCCGCAGCGTGCGGCGGTTCGGAATGTGTCCGTAGGGCATGATGCCCATTCGTCTTCAACTCAAGAACGGAACACGTTTTGACTTTAACCCGAAAAACCCTTTTCCTCCTCACGGCCGCATTCGGCACACATTCCCTTCAGACGGCATCCGCCGACGCAGTGGTCAAGGCAGAAAAACTGCACGCCTCCGCCAACCGCAGCTACAAAGTCGCCGGAAAACGCTACACGCCGATAAACCAAGTCGCCGAGTTCACGCAAACCGGCAACGCCTCGTGGTACGGCGGCAGGTTTCACGGGCGCAAAACCTCCGGTGGGGACCGCTACGACATGAACGCCTTTACCGCCGCCCACAAAACCCTGCCCATCCCCAGCTATGTGCGCGTAACCAATACCAAAAACGGCAAAAGCGTCGTCGTCCGCATCAACGACCGCGGCCCCTTCCACAGCAACCGCATCATCGACGTATCCAAAGCGGCGGCCCAACAATTGGGCTTTGTCAGCCAAGGTACGGCGCACGTCAAAATCGAACAAATCGTCCCGGGCAAATCCTCACCGACTGCCGAAAACAAAGACATCTTCATCGACTTGAAATCTTTCGGTACGGAACACGAAGCACAAGCCTATCTGAACCAAGCCGCCCAAAACCTGGCTTCATCGGCATCAAACCCGAACCTATCGGTTGAAAAACGCCATTACGAATATGTCGTCAAAATGGGGCCGTTTTCCTCGCAGGAACGTGCCGCCGAAGCCGAAGCTCAGGCACGCGGTATGATTCAGACGGCATTGACTGCCGGTTGATGTCCCGCCTTTACGTCCTTCAAACACCACCAGATACTTCGCAGGAGCAAAATATGAACATCAAACACCTTCTCTTGACCGCTGCCACCGGCGCACTGCTGGGCATTTCCGCCCCCGCGCTCGCCCACCACGACGGACACGGCGATGACGACCACGAACACGCCGTACACCAACACAACAAACAAGACAAAATCATCAGCCGCGCCCAAGCTGAAAAAGCAGCGTTGGCGCGTGTCGGCGGCAAAATCACCGACATCGATCTCGAACACGACGACGGCCGTCCGCACTATGATGTCGAAATCGTCAAAAACGGACAGGAATACAAAGTCGTTGTCGATGCCCGTACCGGCCGCGTGATTTCCTCCCGCCGCGACGACTGAATTTGATACAATCCGTGCCGTCTGAAGCCCGAACCGGTTTCAGACGGCATTTTGCACCCGACACTTCAGGATCCTTCATACATGATCAGCAGACTGACCGGCAAACTGGTTGAAAAAAACCCTCCGCAAATCGTCATCGATGTCAACGGTGTCGGCTATGAAGCCGACGTATCCATGCAGACCTTCTACAACCTGCCGCCCGTGGGTGAAAGCGTACAACTGTTTACCCAGCTTATCATTCGGGAAGACGCACACCTGCTCTTCGGTTTTGCCACTGCGGAAGAACGCAAGACCTTCCGCCAACTGATTAAGGTCAGCGGCATCGGGGCAAAAACCGCCTTGGGGATTTTATCGGCAATGACTGCCGACGAACTGGCGCAGGCGGTTGCAGAAGAAGATGTCAAACGCCTCTCCTCCGCTCCGGGAATCGGCAAAAAAACCGCCGAACGCATGGTCTTGGAACTGCGCGGCAAGCTGGTCGCGCATACGGTAACAGACGGGCTGTTTGCCGCCCCGTCCGAGAATGACGAAACCAATGACATCGTCAGCACGCTGCTTGCGCTGGGTTACAGCGAACGCGAGGCAAAAGCGGCGGTCAAAGGTGTTCCGAAGGGGACGGACGTGGGCGAAGGCGTGCGCCTTGCTTTGAAAAACCTGCTGAAATAATGCCGTCTGAAGGCGGCGCGGCGTTTGCCCTGACGAAACCCTGCGTTTCCGCCCCGCGCTGTCTTCCCGACGGCTTTTCCCGTAAAATGGCGTTATTGTCCTTCCTTTCAGACGGCATTGTGTTTGATGCCGTCTGAAACTGTTTTACCGAAATCGAAAACAATGTTGAACAAAATCTTTTCCTGGTTCGAATCCCGAATCGACCCCTATCCCGAAGCCGCCCCGAAAACGCCTGAAAAAGGACTGTGGCGGTTTATCTGGAGCAACATCAGGGGCTTGCGCAAATGGATTGCCGTTTTGGCGGCATTTACCGCAGGCATCGGCATCATGGAAGCCCTACTGTTTCAATTTATGGGCAAAGTCGTGGACTGGCTCGGCAAATACACGCCCGCGACCCTGTTTGCCGAAAAAGGCTGGGCGTTGACGGCGATGGCGGCGATGATGGTGTTTTTCGCCCTCTGGACCTTCCTCGCGTCCAACGTGCGCCTGCAAACCCTACAAGGCGTGTTCCCCATGCGCCTGCGCTGGAACTTCCATCGCCTGATGCTGGGGCAGAGCCTCGGCTTCTATCAGGACGAATTTGCAGGACGCGTGTCCGCCAAAGTCATGCAGACCGCGCTGGCGTTGCGCGACGTGGTGATGACGGTTGCCGACATGGTCGTGTATGTGCTGGTGTATTTCATTACTTCCGGCGTGATTCTGATTTCGTTCGACGGCTGGCTGCTGCTGCCCTTTATCGGCTGGATGATTGGATTCGCCCTGATTATGCGTTTCCTGATTCCCAAGCTCGGCAAAACCGCCGCGCGTCAGGCGGATGCGCGCTCGCTGATGACCGGCCGCATTACCGACGCCTATTCCAACATCACCACCGTCAAACTCTTCTCCCACGGCGCGCGCGAAGCGGCCTACGCCAAGCAGTCGATGGAAGAATTTATGGTGACGGTACACGCCCAAATGCGTTTGGCGACGCTTCTACACACCTGCAGCTTCATCGTCAACAGCTCGCTGACCGCCGGCACGACCGCGCTGGGCATCTGGCTTTGGTATCACGGGCAAGTCGGCGTCGGCGCAGTTGCTACCGCCACCGCCATGGCGTTGCGCGTCAACGGTTTGTCGCAATACATCATGTGGGAATCCGCCCGATTGTTTGAGAACATCGGCACCGTCGGCGACGGCATGGCAACCCTGTCCAAACCGCACACCATCCTCGACAAGCTGAACGCCCTGCCGTTGAAAGTGTCGCAAGGCGAAATCAAGTTTGATCACGTCGATTTTTCCTACGAAGCAGGCAAACCGCTCCTCAACGGCTTTAATCTGAACATCAAACCCGGCGAAAAAGTCGGCTTGATCGGCCGCAGCGGCGCAGGAAAATCCACCATCGTCAACCTGCTCCTGCGCTTTTACGAACCGCAAAGCGGCACGATTTCGATCGACGGCCAAACCGTGGACAGCGTTACC
Source organism: Neisseria polysaccharea ATCC 43768 (assembly GCA_000176735.1). Taxonomy (GTDB): domain Bacteria; phylum Pseudomonadota; class Gammaproteobacteria; order Burkholderiales; family Neisseriaceae; genus Neisseria; species Neisseria polysaccharea. Next base: position 8,225 of record ADBE01000029.1, read on the forward strand.
CAAGAAAGCCTGCGTGCCCAAATCGGTTTGGTGACGCAAGATACTTCCCTGCTGCACCGCTCCGTCCGTGACAACATTATCTACGGCCGTCCTGATGCGACCGAAGCCGAGATGATTTCCGCTGCGGAACGTGCCGAGGCCGCCGGTTTTATTCCTAACTTAAGCGATGCCAAAGGCCGACGCGGCTATGATGCACACGTCGGCGAACGCGGCGTGAAACTTTCCGGCGGCCAGCGCCAACGCATCGCCATCGCCCGCGTTATGCTCAAAGATGCGCCGATTCTGTTGCTTGACGAAGCCACCAGCGCGCTCGACTCCGAAGTCGAAGCCGCCATCCAAGAAAGCCTCGACAAAATGATGGAAGGCAAAACCGTGATTGCCATCGCACACCGCCTCTCCACCATTGCCGCGATGGACCGCCTCATCGTCTTGGACAAAGGCCGCATCATCGAAGAAGGCAGCCACACCGAGTTGCTCGAGAAACAAGGCCTGTATGCCAAACTTTGGGCGCACCAAAGTGGCGGCTTCTTGAGTGAACATGTTGAGTGGGAAAACAATTAAACGCTTGGAAAGAAGATAAAAGGCCGTCTGAAAAAACAATAATTTAGATCGTGCTTAATTTGATGTCATGAATTAAAATGGTTATGTAATTCAACGATAATTTACGCTAACTTTAGAAAGACAATATGAAACGATCTATCAAATATTTGAGTATGGCTGTATTTGCACTTGCAGCAAATGCATGGGCAGGAAGTGCGGAAGAAGAGTTGCTGAATGCATTTGTAAAATGTGATGCATCTATGTTTGATATCTTGAAAAACAAGCAGGAGCAATTGAGTAAATATGCTCCGATTGAGAAAGTAGGAAAGACTGCACGTTTTCAGTTAGGTAGTGCCGATGAAGATGGGAAAAGACAGGTTATCTTCAATAAACCGATAATAGTAAACGGCATACATTTTAGTAGTTTTTCGGCAGCATATTCGGAACTGCCGGTTAATGAGATGGGTAAAAATCCTGTCTTTTATTTCTGGGGGTTCGAGCTTAAAAAAGCTCAGGCTGCTGATGTGGTAGCAAAGTTCCCTCAATGGGGATTGAAACCGATGGGAGAGGATTTTGTGACTTCTCCGCAAATTATTATTAATAGTCATAAGTCTTTACGTTGGCAGCCAAATATGCAAGCAACGTCTGGTTCGATACCTGCAAAAAATACAGTAGAAAAATCGCTGATATTGGAAGAGAGTGACGGTAAAACTTCTCTCATCTGTACTATTCAGGGTTATCCGAATGATAAACTGATTCGTCGTGAACGACTTGATCTAATCGGGGGAAAGTAAAATGAAAAAGTTAGCTGTTTTTTTAATGACAATTTGTTTACCAATCTCAGTATTTGCCGATAAGCCAAGATTTTTGCCGATGCTGGAGGATGCTCAGAGTCGTGTTTATGCAGATATGGAAAGTATCAAGAATCATCCTCACAATCCAAATTTGTTAGTATATGATGTGATAACTAATTTTGATGATACGAATAAAAATTTGGCAGGTACTTCCATGATAGAGAAGCACTATCTGGATTGTCTGAACAGGATTGATATTATGAATCCGGAGCCGGCAAAGATATACAGTCGTCATTTTGGAAAGGGGAAATTATTGCATGAGATCCCAATGGAATCTGAACGGTTTGAAATGAAAGAGATTTCGACGATGAGTATTCTATCTGCTACTGTGTGTAGTGTCGGCGGCCATGATTTTGGCGGTAATCCGAATGCTTTAGAAGATATGGGAAAAGCGTTGGATAAAATGGAGCAAAAGAAAGGTCGGAAAAGATAAATCTCAAGGCCGTCTGAAAACATTTTCAGACAGCCTTCCCGTTCCCCCACCCGTCAAAACCATGACCAATACCGCCCAAATCATCACCAGCTACGGCCGCCGCTACATCGTGCGCACGCCCGACGGCAAAACCTACGAAGCCAGCACGCGCAAAAAGCGGGTCGATTTCGCCTGCGGCGACCGCGTGCATATCCAAACCGTCAACGCCGAACAGGCCGTCATCGAAGACTACCTGCCGCGCGAAAGCCTGCTCTACCGCCAAGACGCTTGGAAAACCAAACTTATCGCCGCCAACGTCAGCCAGCTCCTTATCGTTACCGCCGCCGTTCCCTCGCCCAGCGAAGCCCTGTTGCAACGCGCCCTCCTTGCCGCCGAAGCCGCGGGCATCCAAGCCGTCATCGTCCTGAACAAAGCCGACCTGCCCGAAACCGCCCTCTGGCGCGAAAAACTCAAATTCTACGAAACGCTCGGTTATCCCGTCATCGAAACCCGCGCGCTAGAAAACGCCGACATCCTGCGCCCCGTCCTGCAAGGGCATAGCAACATCCTGCTCGGACAAAGCGGCATGGGTAAATCCACCCTGACCAACGCCCTCTTGGGCAACCAAACCGCCCGCACTGGCGACATCTCCACCGCGCTCGATTCCGGCAAACACACCACCACCCACGCCCAGCTTTACGATTTAAACGAAGAAACCCAATTAATCGACTCCCCGGGTTTGCAAGAATTCGGCCTGCACCACCTCGAAGCCGCCGACCTACTGCAATACTTCCCCGACCTGAGCCATCTCGTCGGGCAATGCCGCTTCCACAACTGCACCCACCGCGCCGAACCCGGCTGCGCCGTCAAAGCCGCCGCGCAAACCGGTAAAATTCGCACCGAACGGCTGACCTTCCTGCAACGTATTACCGACGATCTGCTCAAATAACCTCTTGCCGTTTGCAGGACAAAAACCATGCCGTCTGAAATCCTGCTGTTTCAGACGGCATCCGGTTTTCAGAAATGCTACAATTCCGTTTTTACAGAAACTCCCGACACCATGAAGAAAATTACCCCGAAATCGTTTGAAGAGGCCCTGTCGCGCCTTGAATCACTGACCCAGTCCATGCAGGGGGAAATGCCCTTGGAAGACGCGCTTGCCGCCTATCAGGAAGGCAACGAACTGGTCAGATACTGCCAAACCAAGTTGGCCCAAGTCGAACAAAAACTACAGGTTTTAGACACAGATGGGCTGAAGGAGTTAAACCTTGAATCCGGCGAATGATTTGAAAGCGTGGCAACAGAGGGCGCAGGCGCAAACAGAGCTGCTGCTTGAACGGTTTTTGCCGTCTGAGGGGGAAATACCGCACACACTGCACGAAGCGATGCGTTATGCGGCTTTGGACGGCGGCAAGCGTCTGCGGCCGATGCTGGTTCTGGCAGCTTCGGAATTAGGCGAAGCCGTGCATGAAGCAGTAGAACAGGCAATGGCGGCAATCGAAATGATCCATGCCTATTCGTTGGTTCACGACGATATGCCGGCGATGGACAACGACAGCCTGCGCCGGGGCAAACCGACCTGCCATGTGAAATATGGAGAAGCAACCGCACTACTGGTCGGCGATGCTTTACAGACCCAAGCCTTCGACGTGTTGAGTCGTCCGACAGAACTGCCCGCCGCACGCCAGTTGGCAATGTTGTCGGTGTTGGCGAAAGCGGGCGGAAGCAGGGGTATGGCGGGCGGTCAGGCAATCGATTTGGCAAACGTCGGCAGGCAGATGCCGCAAGCCGATTTGGAACAGATGCACAGCCTGAAAACAGGTGCGCTAATCCGTGCGGCGGTTGTATTGGGGGCGATGTCTTGCCCGAATCTGTCTGAAGACAGTCTGGCGGTATTGGACGATTATGCGGCAAAACTGGGGCTGGCGTTCCAAGTCATCGACGATGTGTTGGACTGCGAGGCAGACACGGCGACTTTGGGCAAAACGGCGGGCAAAGACGCGGACAACGACAAGCCGACTTATGTGAAACTGATGGGTTTGGAAGCGGCGCGCTCATACGCACACAAACGGGTTGCCGAAGCGGTCGCGCTGCTCGAACCCTTCGGCGGCAAAGCCCTGCGCCTGCGGCAGTTGGCAGAATTTGCAGTCGCCCGCAAATATTGAAACCGGCGTATATCGCCGACTGAAACGTGCCGGCATAGCGATGCCGGCCTGCACTTGAATGAAACAAATGCCGTCTGAAAAGGTTTCAGACGGCATTTTCGTACACGTTTTTCTCCTTGTTACAGGCAGTTAATGATAAAGCGGCGCAGAGACCGAACAGCAAAATAAAAGGTTTCATAAGGGAGCTCCTTCTACAGCGAAGTATTTTAATCTTGACTAGAAATGGAATAATATTTGTCGTTACTTTATTATTCCTTTAAATTTTCTTTAAAAATTTGAAAAACATTTTGTTTCAATAATTCCGCAATAGTTGTCAATAAAAATGCGGTAAACCATAAATACAACCCTAATCCATAAGTTGGTTCTGCATGTCCTCCCGCTTCATTCACAATTACTTCGTCTAATGTAAATGTAAGCAGTGCCACAACCCATAACAATCCATGAAAAGTGAAAATAACTTTTTTGGATTGGCGCCTAATAAGAGATGTGAATATCAATAGGAACCAAATATAATTTGCATAAACGGCAAAATATCCGATATTCCCCAATACTGGACCAAATATTGTTCCCAAAATCAAGACAAAATAACCCTCATATTGCCCTCCTTGCCCAAAAGTAAAGACATTTTGAGGTAAGGCACAAATCCAAATTAAAACAGCAGCAAAGGAACATAATTTATGGGCATGGCGGTTTATCTGATTTTTTGTTATAGATAATGAATTTTTCATAATAAATCTCTTGTTAATATTAGCTTAATACTGATTATTACTGAAAAAAGTCAACTTTGCTCCTTATATTATTCCTACTTTATCTCAGAATAACAGCAATTCGTCTGAAAACCAATCCTAACCCGTTTTCAGACGACCTTACTTTACTTATTGCTACCCGCCTTTCAACGAGGTCACCTTCACCGCCCCCCTCAGCCGTTTGGTAAACATTCCATCCTGATAGTATTGTTACCCTATTCCCTGTTGCGCGCGTGCCAGAAATACCGCCGCACAAAACAGGGAAACGCAAAAATCAGGTACAGGCAGACGACGGTGGCGTAAAACTCCCAACCCTGATTGTGTACCGCTCCCGCACGGGATTCGAGGATGTAGGCAAGAGAGGCGGTCAGCGCGAAACCTGCCGCCAGCTCGATCAGGTGGTGTCCGAAATGTTTGCGCTTGAGCGGAACAATGCCGAACAGCCTGACCGTGATAAACGGGGCATTGGCAAAAATCAAGGCAAGCAGCAAAAGGATGTACATCGATGCGGTCATAATTCCCTTCCTTCCCTTTCAGACGGCATTCCGGCCTGCGGATGCCGTCGTCTGAAACCGAAAAACGGCAGCCCATCATACGGCTGCCGTCGCGGCGGCTTACAGCGTGTTCTCCAACGCCTTGGCGCACCAGTCGATAACGGTTTGCGGCATAATGCCCCACAGCACCAACAACAGCGCGTTGACGCTCAAGAGGAATTTTGCGGCATTGTTGCCGCCGGCGGAGGGGCGGGCGCGGTCGGATTCGTCAAAATACATGACTTTGACCACGCGCAGATAGTAGAACGCGCCAATCAGCGACATCACGACGGCAAACACCGACAACCATACATAGCCTTGTTTCAAAAGCGCCATAATCACGCCGAATTTGGCGTAAAAGCCCATCAGCGGCGGAATGCCCGCCATAGAGAACATAACCAGCAGCATCAAAAAGGCAAGCCATACGCGGTGTTGGTTCAACCCTGCCAAATCGCTGATGTTTTCGCACTCCTTGTCCCCGTCCGACAACACCATCAACACGCCGAACCCTGCCGCCGCCATCAGCGCGTAAGTTACCGCGTAATACAGCCCCGCCGCAAAACCGACCGCGCCCGCCATAAACGCCAGCAGGATGAAACCCATATGCGAAACGGTGGAATAGGCGAGCATACGTTTGATGTTGGTCTGCATAATGGCGGCGAGGTTGCCGACCAGCAGCGAAGCGGCGGCAAGCAGGGCAAACATCGGCGACCAGTCCTGATGCACCGTTCCCAAGCCGGTAACGAGGATGCGGAAGGCGAAAACGACGGCGGCGATTTTCGGCAGCGTGCCGGCCAGCGCGGCGACGGAAGTGGGCGCGCCCTGATAGACATCGGGCACCCACATATGGAACGGCACCGCACCCAGCTTGAACGCGACGGCGACGACGATAAACACCAAACCCAGTTTTAAAAGCCAAACATTTGCCTGTTCGTTATACGAGTTTGCCAATACTGTGGCAAATTCCAGCGAACCGGTCGCGCCGTAAACCATAGAAATGCCGTAAAGCAATAATCCGGAAGCCAGCGCGCCCAAAACAAAATATTTCAAAGCGGCTTCGGCGGCAAAGCCGGAATCGCGGCGCAGGGCGATCAGGGCGTAAAGCGCGAGCGACAGCAGCTCCAAACCGATATAGGCGGTAAGGAAATGCCCCGCACCCACCATCACGCCCATACCCAACAGGGCAAACAGCGACAGGGTGTAAAACTCGCCTTTGAAAATACCGCGCACTTGGTTGTAGGGTCTGGCATAGACAAACAGGGCAAACGTCAAGGCATATAAAACCATTTTTGCCAAACGCGACATACCGTCTGCAATATACATGCCGTTGAACGAAGACGTGCTGCCCTGTTCCCAAACGGCAAGCTGCACCACAGCCGTAACCGCCACCGTTGCCAACGCGCCGTAATGCGTCCAACGGCGTTTGTCATCACTGACCCACAAGTCTGCCAGCAACAATAACACCAGCAGCGACAGCAGCGCGACTTCGGGCAGTGCGGGCATTAAATTCAAATCAGACCAATTCATTTACACACCTCAAATCTTGCTTTGCGCTACATGGGCAATCAAATCGTTTGCCGCCTGATGCACCACTTCGATAAATGCGTTCGGATACAGACCCATACCCAATACCGCAACCGCCAAAATCGCCAAAATCGCAAATTCGCGGCAGTTGATGTCTTTCATTTCGGCAACGTGCGGATTGTGGATCGCACCAAAAATCACGCGTTTGTACATCCACAGGGTATAAGACGCACCGTAAATCAAGGTCATGGCGGCCAACGCACCTACCCAGAAATTCACTTTAACCGCACCCATAATCACCATAAACTCGCCCACGAAGCCGGAAGTCGCCGGCAGACCCGCGTTCGCCATACCGAACAACATCATAAACGCCGCAAACTTGGGCATCACGTTCACCACGCCGCCGTAATCGGCGATATTGCGCGTGTGCAGGCGGTCGTACATCACGCCGATGCACATAAACATCGCCGCCGACACGAAGCCGTGCGAAATCATCTGAATGACCGCGCCTTTCAACGCCCAGTCGTCCAACTGCCCGTCAACAAACAAGAACATCCCAAGCGTTACAAAACCCATATGGCTGATGGACGAATACGCCACCAGTTTTTTCATATCGGTCTGCACCAGAGCCACCATACCGATGTAAATCACGGCAATCAGGCTCAATACGATGATTACGGGGGCAAAATAGCGTGCCGCGTCCGGCACAATCGGCAGGATGAAGCGCAAAAAGCCGTATGCGCCCAGTTTCAGCGTAATCGCCGCCAACACCATCGAACCGCCGGTCGGTGCTTCAACGTGGGCATCCGGCAACCAAGTGTGCACAGGGAACATCGGCACTTTTACAGCAAATGACAGGAAGAACGCCGCAAACAAAAGCTGTTGTACACCCAGCGGAATCTGTTTGATGTTTTGAAAATCGACAATAGAGAAGCTGCCTGTCTGATAGTACAGGTAAACCATGGCAACCAGCATCAAAAGCGAACCCATCAGCGTATAAAGGAACAGCTTGACCGACGCATAGACGCGGCGCGGACCGCCCCATACACCGATAATCAGGTATAGCGGAATCAGCATACCCTCGAAGAACACATAAAACAGAATCGCATCCTGTGCGGCAAACGCGCCGTTAATCAAACCCGACATGATCAGGAATGCCGCCATATACTGCGCCGGACGTTTCTGAATGACTTCCCAACCGGCCAATACCACCAACAGCGTAATAAACGCATTCAAGATGATAAAGAGCACTGAAATACCGTCCACGCCCAATGCGTAGTTGATTTTCAGAAGCGGAATCCACTCGTGGAACTCGGTAAATTGATAGCCGCCGCTCAAACGGTCGAAACCGGTAAACAGGGGCAGCGTTACCAAGAAACCGGCAAGCGCACCCATAAAGGCGAGCACGCGGGCAAGCGGCGCACGGCTGTCCGACCCCGTTGCCAAAACCAGCACGCCTGCGGCGATGGGTATCCATATTGCCAAGCTGAGTAGGTAGTTGGAAAACATAGTGGTTAACCTGTGGTTAAAATAAAAATGTGTTTATGTGGATATTTCTTCGTTTCAGACGGCCTGAAGGTTTAAGGCCGTCTGAAACCTTATTCTTATCGGAACAATCCCCAGAAGGTCATGCCGAGCAGTACCAATACGCCGAATACCATAGCGGCGGCGTAGGTATAGATAAAGCCGGTTTGGGCTTTACGCACTTGCGCGGCAATTACGCCGACCAGTTTGGCAGAGCCGTTGACGATGCCGTTGTCGATAATGGCGGTATCGCCGACTTTCCAGAAGAAAGTACCCAATGCGCGTGTGCCTTTGGCGAAAACGTTGAAATACAGGGCGTCGAGGTAGTATTTGTTTTCAAACAAAACGTAAATCGGACGGAACGTCTGTGCAATTTTCGCTGGCAGGTGCGGCAGTTTGACGTACAAAAGCCATGCGCTCAACACGCCTGCGATAGCAAGGTAGAGTACAGGCGAATGCAGGCTGTGAGACACCATTGCCAATGCGCCGTGGAACTCTTCCTTCATGATGTGCATGGTCGGATGCGCGTCGGTATTGACGAAAATCACGTCTTTAAAGAAATCGCCGTAAAGCATAGGCTCGATGGCAACATAGCCGATGATGACGGACGGGATGGCAAGCAAAATCAGCGGCAGGGTAACAACCAGCGGGCTTTCGTGCGGATTGTCGTTTTTGCCCAAGCCGTGATGTTCTTCACCATGATGATCGTCATGATGTTCAGGCAGGCTGCGCCATTTCTCTTCGCCGTGGAACACCATAAAGTATTGGCGGAACGCGTAAAACGCGGTAACGAACACGCTGGCAAGGACGGCAAAATAAGCAAAGCCGCTGCCCGGCAGGGTGCTGTATTTCGCCGCTTCGATAATCGAATCTTTGGAATAGAAGCCGGAGAAGAACGGCGTACCGATCAGCGACAAGTTACCGATCAGCATGGTCAGCCAAGTAATCGGCATATATTTTTTCAGGTTGCCCATATGGCGCATGTCTTGGTCATGGTGCATACCGATAATCGCGCTACCTGCCGCCAAGAACAACAAGGCTTTAAAGAAAGCGTGGGTCATCACATGGAACATCGCCACGGAATAGGCAGACGCGCCCAGAGCCACGGTCATGTAGCCCAGTTGCGACAGGGTAGAATACGCAACCACACGTTTGATGTCGTTTTGAATCACGCCCAAAAAACCCATAAACAGGGCAGTAATCGCACCGATTACCATGATGACAGACAGCGCAGTGCTGCTCATCTCATAAATCGGCGACATGCGCGACACCATGAACAGACCCGCCGTAACCATCGTCGCGGCGTGAATCAATGCGGAAATCGGGGTCGGGCCTTCCATCGAATCGGGCAGCCAGACATGCAGCGGGAATTGAGCCGATTTACCCATTGCGCCCACAAACAAGAGCAAACAAGTTACGGTAATCAAAGACCATTCCACACCGGGGAAAAGCTGGATGGTGGCATTTTGGACGTTGGGCAGATAGGCGAATACATCTTGATAGCGCAGGCTGCCGCCGAAATAGGCAAGCACCAAGCCGATACCGAGCAAAAAGCCGAAGTCGCCGACACGGTTGATCAAAAAGGCTTTCAGGTTGGCAAATGTTGCGCTTGGACGTTTGAAATAGAAACCGATCAAGAGATACGACACCAAACCCACAGCTTCCCAGCCGAAGAAGAGCTGGATGAAGTTGTTGCTCATAATGAGCATCAACATGCTGAAAGTAAACAAAGAAATGTAGCTGAAGAAGCGTTGGTAGCCGACTTTTTCATCGTGCATATAGCCGATGGTATAGATGTGTACCATCAACGATACGCCGGTGACCACGACCATCATCATCGCCGTCATCGTATCGACCAAGAAGCCGACGGAGAAATCCAAACCGCCCATCGTCAGCCAGGTATAGACGTTTTCGTCAAACTTGGCGCGGCTGCCGTCGATAAAGCCCCACAGCACATAAGCCGACAACACGGCAGACACCGCCACACCGAGTATCGTAACCGTATGCGCGCCGGCACGACCGATTTTGTTGCCGAACAAACCCGCAATCAGCGAGCCTGCCAAAGGCACGAGGGCAATGATGAGATATAAAGTCATGTCGTTCATTTGATTGAATCCGATTGATTTAAAAATCTATGTTTGTTTCGTACAAAATTACTTCGGAAAAACAAATCCAACACGCTCCAATCGTTTGCGTGCCACAGCTAATTGCTCTTCAGTAAATAAATCACACCACGGCTTTTGTAACACCAGATATTCCATACTGTATTTCAAGGCGTGGACTCCGCCACCACTCAGAATCAGCTCTGTAAAACCGGTCTGAGTCTTCTTTTCCCCCGTACTCAATAATTTATCCGCCGCCTCTTTACCACCAAATTCATTTACAATTTGTAAAAATCGTGTCGCCTTGTAAGGTTGCGGCAAATTCAAAGCCTCCTGATAAATATTTAACATGGCTTTATGAAATTCTTGTTCTAACTGATTTTTATCCATCATTCTTCTTCCAATATTTCAGACCGGATTATTCTTACCCAGAATTTCTTTTCTCATCCGCTCCCGTCTGATCACCTACCGAATCAGGTCGTCTGAAACAGTCTGAAATCGCTTTTCAGACGACCCTCAGCCTTTTTCATACCCTTCGTAATAATACGACTGCTCGATACCTTTAAAGATGATTTCACGGTTGTCCACATCGTCGGTCAGGTTGTCCTTTAACAGAAAGCGCAGTTCTAAATCGTTGACGGGGCTGCGTTCCATCGCCTGCAAATACAGGGTTTTGCTTACATTTTGCCAGTTTACGACTTTTTTCAGGTTTTTCTTCAGCACCAAGTCCAGCCAGATGCGGGTACTTCTGCCATTACCCTCCAAAAACGGATGAGCAATGTTCATTTCAACATATTTGGCGATGATTTCTTCAAAAGTCCGCTCGGGCATCTGCTCGATTTTAACCAAGGCCTCTTTTAAATACATGGCGTTGGCAAAACGGAAACCGCCTTTGGAAATGTTGTCTTCCCTGATTTGACCCGCAAAATCATATAAGCCGCCGAACAGGTAACGGTGAATCTGTTGCAGGCCCGCGGTGGTACCGACTTCGATACGGTCGATGTCGCCGCTTTCAAACAGGCGGCGGGCATTATGCAGGCTTTGTTCGTCTATGGATTTCATCGTTTTTCCTATCGGGTTTTCAGACGGCATCGGTGTCTTGTCAGGTCTCGACCCAACCTACCTTTACCCTTTCAACTCATCCAAATCGGCAACGTTGATTGTTTGTCGGTTGCGGTACACCAGCACCATAATCGCCAAACCGATGGCAGATTCGGCAGCGGCAACGGTCAATACGAAGAATACGAAAATTTGTCCGGCAGTATCGCCCAAATGTTGCGAGAAGGCGATAAAGTTGAAGTTCACCGCCAAAAGCATCAGCTCGATGGACATCAGCAATACCAGCACGTTTTTACGGTTCATGAAGATACCCATTGCGCTGATACCGAACAGGAGCGCACCCAATACCAGATAATGCGTCAAGGTAATCATGCTTTGCCCTCCCCTTCCGGCTTGAGGCCGTCTGAAACTTCGCTTTCTTCGGCAGATTCAACTTGCGGTTTGACCGCTTCCATTTTCACCAGACGCATACGGCCTTGATCGGCGCGTACTTTAACTTGGTCGGCAGGATCCATACGTTTCGGATTGGTGGTTTTACGGTGAACCAATGCAATCGCGGCCACCATACCCAACAGCAGCAATACCGCCGCCAATTCAAACGGCAACAGGTAATCGGTATAAATACGGCTGCCCAAATCGCGGATATTGTTGTAATCGGCAGGAATGTCTTTCATCAGACCAAATGCGGCCAGGTCGGTTTTCGGGTTGACCAAAATCAGGATCAGGGCAACCGCCAACAATGTGCCGACCACGCCGGCAACAGGCGCATGACGCCAGAAACCGGCGCGCATTTCTTCAATGTCGATGTTCAACATCATCACAACGAACAGGAACAACACCATCACTGCGCCGACGTAAACCACCACCAGCGTCACACCCAAAAACTCAGCCTGCATCAGCATCCAAAGCATCGCACTCACGCAGAAGGTCAGCACCAGATGCAAAGCTGCGTGAACAGGGTTTTTAGCGGTAACGGTACGAACCGCACCGTACAAAACGATGGCGGCAAGAATATAGAACAGAATCGCGGAAAAAGTCATTCGTCTGCTCCTTAACGATACGGCGCGTCAGCGGCTTTGCGTTTGGCGATTTCAGCTTCGTATTTGTCGCCAATGGCCAAAAGAATCGGCTTGGTCATGTGCAAATCGCCTTTTTTCTCGCCGTGGTATTCAAAAATATGCGTTTCCACAATCGCATCAGTCGGACACGCCTCTTCGCAGAAGCCGCAGAAGATGCACTTGGTCAGGTCGATGTCGTAACGTTTGGTACGGCGGGTACCGTCTTCGCGTTCTTCCGATTCGATGTTAATCGCCATTGCCGGACAAACTGCCTCGCACAATTTACACGCAATACAGCGCTCTTCGCCGTTCGGATAACGACGTTGCGCGTGCAGGCCTCGGAAACGCACGGATTGCGGCGTTTTCTCTTCGGGGAAATAAATTGTATCTTTGCGGGCAAAAAAGTTTTTGAGCGTTACGCCCAAGCCTTTTACCAATTCGCCAAGCAGAAAGGTTTTTACTAAGTTAGCCATATTATGTTCCCTCAAAACAGGGATTTCGTTAGGTATTCAAAATCGCTTTGTTCAGACGGCCTCAAGATGCCGTTTGAAACTTATTTCCACAAATTCAGCGGCGAAATCATCCACATGCCCAAAATCACGATGTAGGCGAAGCCGATCGGAATCAGCACTTTCCAGCCCAAACGCATGATTTGGTCGTAACGGTAGCGTGGGAAGGTTGCACGGATCCACAGATACCAGTACAGCACTGCCGCCATTTTCACGAACATCCAGAATGCGGAAGGCGTACCGATAAAGCCCCAGCTTTGCGGGAACGGAGACAACCAGCCGCCGAGGAACATCAACGATGTCAGCGCGGCAATCAGAATCATGAAAATGTATTCGGCAAGGAAGAACAGCGCGAATGCGAAGCCGGAATATTCGACGTGGTGTCCGGCAACGATTTCGGATTCGCCCTCTGCCACGTCAAACGGTGCGCGGTTGGTTTCGGCAACGGCGGAAATCAGATAGACGATGAAGATTGGGAAGAGCGGCAGCCAGTTCCAAGAGAATACCGAACCGCCGGCAATACCTTTGGCTTGTGCGGCAACGATGTCGGAGAAGTTCATGCTGCCCGACACCATCACGACGCACACCAGCGCGGCACTCATGGCGATTTCGTAGGAAATGCTTTGCGCGGAAGCACGCATTGCGCCCAAGAACGAATATTTGGAGTTGGAAGCCCAGCCCGCGATGATCACGCCGTAAACCGACAGCGAGGTAATCATCAGGATATACAAAAGGCCGATATTGATGTTGGTCAGCACCCATTCTTCGTTGAACGGAATCACTGCCCACGCCGCGAAAGACGGTGCAAGCGACATAATCGGGCCGATATAGAACAGGGCTTTGTTTGACAGCTTCGGACGGGTTACTTCTTTAAACAAGAGTTTGAACACGTCGGCAAACGGCTGAATCAGACCCCACGGGCCGGTTACGTTCGGGCCGACGCGAAGCTGCATAAAGCCGATGACTTTACGTTCGAAATAAGTCAGGTAGGCGACGGTCAGAATCAGCGGAATCAGGATAATCACGATTTTGACGATGACGGATACCACCAAGCCTACGGTGATGCCCAAATCGCCCAGACCGAGCGTTGCGGCAAAGAGGTTTTGGAACCATTCTTGCATGATCAAGCTCCCGCCAGTTCAATAGTGTCCATCAACGCACCCAGCGCGGCATTTTCGGTATGCAGCGGCAGATGCACCACGTTTTCAGGCAGTCCGGCATCGGCTTTGACCATCACGGACACGCCTGCCCCGTTTTGTTTGGCGACGGCGGTTTGCCCGTCTTGCAGACCCAAGCGCGCCAAAGTGTTCGGATTTACACGCGCGGCAGGCACGGCGGCATGGCCGGTTTCTTGCAGCGGCGCGGAACGGCGCACGATGGCATCGGTGTGATAGATGCCCACTCCGCCCACACGCACGAGGCGGCTTGATGCCGTCTGAAAATCTTTTTGAGTCGAAGACACGCGGTTGTCCAGTTTGGACGGCAGGCTTTCCACGTCCAGCGCGTCTTTCAGAATCGCGGCGGTATCGTGGTATTCAAAACCTTGCAGGTCAAACAGGTTGCCCAATACGCGCAACACTTTCCACAGCGGACGCGAGTCGCCGAAGCCTTGTACCACGCCGTGGAAGGATTGCAGACGGCCTTCCATATTGATGAAGCTGCCTGATGTTTCGGTAAACGGCGCAATCGGCAGCAATACGTCGCACACATCCAGCAGCGTTTTGCTGACAAACGGTGTAAACGCCATCACGCTTTTCGCCTGTTTCAACGCGGCTACGGCTTTTGCACCGTCAACCGTATCGATTTCAGGCTCAACGTTGAGCAGCAAGACTGCCTGTTTCGGCGCATTTGCCATTTCGGTAACGCTCTCACCTGAGTTCACGCCCAATACGTCCGCACCGACGCTGTTGGCGGCTTGCGGCAAAATACCCAGTACCGCGCCGGTTGCATCCGCCAGCTCTTGCGCGGCGGTATAAATGGCGGCGTAATCAGGATGGTTTTGCACTTCCGCGCCCAAAATCACCGCTGCTTTTTCAGCGTTTTTCAGGCTGGCGGTAACGGCGTGTTCCGCATTGGCAGACAAGTTTTTCAGACGGCCTGCCCACTCGTCGGGATGTGCGGCTTCTTGAGACAGAAGCGGCATAAACAATTCTTCTTTACTGCTGGCCAATACGCTCAAGGCCATACGGTCTTTGGCGGCACGGCGCAGGCGGGCGGTCAGGAGCGGCTGTTCTTTGCGCAAGTTCGCGCCGACTACCAATACGGCATCGTTGTCAGCCAGAGATTCAATGCTTTGTCCCAACCATTGCGCACCTTTAAGGCCGTCTGAAAGACGTTTGTCTTGTTGGCGCAAACGGGTGGCAAAGTTTTTAACACCCAAGCCGTCGGCGAGTTTCTTCGCCAAATACAGCTCTTCAACCGTATTCATCGGGTTCGCCCAAATGCCGACTTGGTTTTGGTTGCCGTCTTTGGCGATACATTCAATCGCGCTGCGGACATATTCCAACGCGGTTTTCCAATCCACGTCCATCCACTCGCCGCCCTGTTTGATTTTCGGGTTTTTCAGACGGCTTTCATGATACAGGCCTTCATAGGCGAAACGGTCGCGGTCGGACAACCAGCATTCGTTAATCGCTTCGTTTTCCAGCGGCAGCACGCGGCGGACGGTATGGTCTTTGGTTTGTACAATCAGGTTACTGCCCAAAGCGTCATGGGCGGAAACGGATTTGCGGCGATTCAATTCCCAAGTACGCGCGTTGAAGCGGAACGGTTTGCTGGTCAATGCGCCGACAGGACACAAATCGATGACGTTGCCTGACAATTCGGTTTCCACCGCTTTGCCGATAAAGGGCATGATTTCGGAGTGTTCACCACGATTCACCATCGCAATTTCCTGCAAGCCGGCGATTTCTTCGGTGAAACGTACGCAGCGGGTACAGTGGATACAACGGCTCATTTCCTCGGCGGAAACCAAAGGACCCATGTCCTTGCCGACGACGGAACGTTTTTCTTCGGTATAACGGCTGGTGGTTTTGCCGTAGCCCATCGCCAAATCCTGCAACTGGCATTCACCGCCTTGGTCGCAGGTCGGACAGTCAAGCGGATGGTTGATGAGCAGGAACTCCATCACGCCTTCTTGCGCCTCTCGGGCTTTTGCCGAATGCGTACGCACAATCATGCCGTCTGTAACCGGCGTGGCACAGGCGGGCAGAGGTTTGGGGGCTTTTTCCACGTCCACCAAACACATACGGCAGTTGGCGGCGATGGAAAGTTTTTTGTGGTAACAGAAATGCGGGATATAAGTACCGAGCTTGTGCGCGGCTTCAATTACCGTCGCGCCCTGCTCCACAGATACCTGTTTGCCGTCGATTTCGATTTGTAACATGGTTCGTTCCTAGTTACGGGTATTTGATAAATCATTCTTTTGGATGCCGTCTGAAAACTCAGCACCACTTATTCGGCTTCATCGGCCCACCGTGTTCGATGTAATGCACAAACTCATCACGGAAATGCTTGGTAAAGCTGCGGACGGGGAAGACGGCGGCATCGGCGAGGGCGCAGATGGTGCGGCCTGCCATTTGGTTACCGATAGAATCCAGCAGATCCAAGTCTTCCATGCGGCCTTTGCCTTCTACAATGCGGTGGACGATGCGGTAGAGCCAGCCCGTACCTTCACGACAAGGCGTACATTGGCCGCAAGACTCGTCATAGTAGAAGTAGCTCAGACGCTCAAGGGCTTTGACCATGCACACGTCTTCGTCCATCACGATAATCGCGCCGGAACCGAGCATCGAGCCTGCTTTGGAAATCGAGTCATAGTCCATATTGGTCTGCATCATGATATCGGCAGGCAATACGGGTGCGGACGAACCGCCGGGAATAACGGCTTTAAGTTTTTTACCGCCGCGCATACCGCCCGCCATTTTCAAGACTTCGGCAAACGGCGTACCCAATGGCACTTCATAGTTGCCCGGACGCTCGACATGGCCGGAAATACAGAACAATTTGGTACCGCCTGCATTCGGAATACCTTTATCGGCAAATGCCTGTCCGCCGTCACGGATAATGAATGGAACGGAGGAGAACGTTTCGGTATTGTTGATGGTAGTCGGTTTGCCGTACAGGCCGAACGAAGCAGGGAACGGCGGTTTAAAGCGCGGCTGGCCTTTTTTGCCTTCCAGCGATTCGAGCAATGCGGTTTCTTCGCCGCAAATATATGCGCCGTAGCCGTGGTGGGCGAAGAGTTCGAATTCAAAATCCGAACCCAGAATATTTTTACCCAAAAAGCCTGCGGCACGCGCCTGCTCCAAAGCGGCCTCAAAGCGTTGGTAGCCTTCAAAAATTTCGCCGTGGATATAGTTGTAACCGGCTTTCGCACCCATCGCGTAACCGGCGATAATCATGCCTTCAATCAGAGCATGAGGATTGAACATGATGATGTCGCGGTCTTTAAATGTACCCGGCTCGCCTTCGTCGGTGTTGCAAACGACGTATTTTTCGCCCGGGAAAGAACGGGGCATAAAGCTCCATTTCAAACCGGTCGGGAATCCCGCACCGCCACGCCCGCGCAAGCCGGAGGTTTTGACTTCATCAATCACATCGATTTGCGAGATGTTTTCGGACAGGATTTTACGCAGGGCGGTATAGCCGCCACGTTTGACGTATTCGTCCAATGTCCAACAATCGGGATTGGCGGTATCCACTTGGTCAAAAATCACGCCTGATTGGTAAATAGCCATTTTTGGTGTGCCTGTTTGTTTTCGTATCGTTTGCAGCTGCCTGCCGTCTCAATGTTCCTGATGCCGTCTGAAACGGTTCGTCTGTTTTCAGACGGCATTTTCCTGTCTTCGTTTAATCTGAACCAAACCTGCGTTTGTTCTTCCCGTCATCAATCAAAATTACCATCCGCTGCACATATTTTCACACGGAATGCCGTCGCCATCGCCGTCCATCTTGGTATCGGAACAGTTCCTCACAAACCATTTGGCTTCTTCGCACGAAGTCATTTGTGAGCAATATTGCCTGCCGTCGCAACGGTATGGGCTGCTGTCGGGCTGCTGCCGTTTTATTTCGGGCAATACTTGCGTTTTAACCGGCGTATTTTCCTGTTTCGGAGTCAGCTTCTCTGACGCATATTGATACGCCTTATAGCCGATTACCGAAACAAGCAGCAAACCGACCGACAAAGACAGCACAACCTGAACAATCGAAGTGGGAGATTCCTCGTCTTTTCGATGTTTCTTGCGGTATACGGGAGAAACTGCACGCTCCCGATTCAGATAGCGTATCTGTTTTGCAGAAAATCTTCCCTTGCCATCTGAAACCACTTCAAAAGAAACCTGCTCGTCAAGCCCGGGCCGCGGATTTCTTTGCAGGAAGTCGGAAATATGGCAGAAAATTTCTTTGTTACCGCCATCTATCCGTATAAAACCATAACCTTTTTCGTCATCCCACTTGACGATTACCCCTCTCATGAAGCACTCCCCCCTTTTTTATTGTTACTTTTTAAAATCACAATTTAGAATTTTGGAATAACCAGTTAAGTTTGATCACAAACCTAATGTGTTCAGACAATCTATTCTAATTCTGCTAATTTTTTCTCAATCGCCTCTTCAGTCATAAAGCTGCACATGCTGTGGTTGTTGACCAGCATGACCGGAGCATCGCCGCACGCGCCCATGCATTCGCCTTCGACAAGGGTGAATTTGCCGTCGGGCGTAGTTTCGCCGTAGCCGATACCGAGTTTTTTCTTCAGGTATTCGCCGGTATCCATGCCGCCACGCAGGGCACAGGGCAGGTTGGTACAAACGGTCAGTTTGTATTTGCCGACGGGCTCAAGGTCGTACATATTGTAGAAAGTAGCGACTTCGTAGGCTTGTGCAGGCGAGATGCCGATATAGTCTGCAACAAAGGCGATGGTCTCGGGAGCAAGCCAGCCTTTTTCGGTTTGGGCGATACGCAACGCGCCCATGATGGCGGAACGGCGTTGGTCGGCAGGATATTTTGCCAACTCAATATCAATTTGTTTTAAGGATTCTGCGGATAACATTATCGGTCAACCTCCCCGAATACGATGTCCTGCGTACCGATGATGGCAACGACGTCGGCGAGCATATGGCCTTTTGCCATTTCGTCCATACCTTGCAGATGGGCGAAGCCGGGTGCGCGGATTTTCAGGCGGTAGGGTTTGTTTGCGCCGTCTGAAATGATGTAAACGCCGAACTCGCCTTTCGGATGTTCGACAGCGGTGTAGGTCTCGCCCTCGGGAACGTGCATACCCTCGGTAAAGAGTTTGAAATGGTGAATCAGGTCTTCCATACCTGTTTTCATTTCGGTACGTTTGGGCGAGGCAAATTTGTGGTTGGTGGTAATGACCGGACCGGGATTCACGCGAAGCCAGTCGACACATTGTTTGATGATGCGCACGGATTGGCGCATTTCTTCCATACGGCAGAGGTAGCGGTCGTAGCAGTCGCCATTCACACCGACGGGAATGTCGAAATCCATTTTGTCGTACACTTCGTAAGGCTGTGTCTTACGCACATCCCATTCCACGCCGGAACCGCGCAACATCACGCCGGTAAAGCCTTTTTGCATGGCGCGCTCGGGGGAGACGACGCCGATGCCGACGGTACGCTGTTTCCAGATGCGGTTGTCGGTCAGGAGGGTTTCGAGTGTGTCGATGTTTTTTGGGAAGCGTTCGCAGAAGGCGTCGATAAAGTCGAGCATAGTGCCTTCACGGGATTCATTGAGCTGCTTCAATACTTTGGCGTTGCGGAATTTGCTGCTCTCGTATTTGGGCATGAAGTCGGGCAGGTCGCGGTAAACGCCGCCGGGACGGAAGTAGGCTGCGTGCATACGCGCGCCGGATACGGCTTCGTACAAGTCCATCAGCTCTTCGCGGTCGCGGAAGGCGTAGAGGATGGCGGTCATCGCGCCAATGTCGAATGCGTGCGAACCGATGCCCATCAAGTGATTGAGGATGCGCGTTACTTCGGCAAACATGACGCGAATATACCGGGCGCGGATAGGTACATCGATACCGGCAAGTTTTTCTACTGCCAAACAATACGCCTGCTCGTTGACCATCATGGAAACGTAGTCCAAGCGGTCCATATAGGGCAGGGCTTGCAGATAGGTTTTGGTTTCAGCCAGTTTTTCAGTACCGCGGTGCAGGAGGCCGATATGCGGGTCGGCACGGACGATGGTTTCGCCCTCCAACTCCAAAATCATACGCAATACGCCGTGCGCCGCAGGGTGTTGCGGGCCGAAGTTGATGGTGTAGTTTCTTAATTTATTGGCCACCGTAGTTCTCCTCACGGACGATACGCGGCGTGATCTCGCGCGGCTCAATGGTAACAGGTTGGTAAATCACGCGTTTTTGCTCTTCGTCGTAACGCATTTCCACATAGCCGGAAATCGGGAAGTCTTTGCGGAACGGATGTCCGACAAAGCCGTAATCGGTCAGGATGCGGCGCAAGTCCGGGTGGTTGTTGAACATGATGCCGTACATATCAAAGGCTTCGCGCTCGTACCAATCCGCGCTGTTGTAAATATCGACTACGGATTCGACTACGGGGAAGTCGTCGTCTGAAACCCAGACGCGCACGCGGATGCGCTGATTGTTTTTAACGGAAAGAAGCTGGCTGACGACGGCAAAGCGCTTGCCCTGCCATAATTCGTTTTTATAAGTGCTGTAATCGACACCGCACAAGTCAACCAGAAGCTCGAAATGCAGTTCTTCATGGTCGCGCAGCGTGGTCATGACTGAAATATAGTGTTCAGGCAGACACTCGACGGTAATTTCGCCCAAAGCTGAAATGACTTTGCTTGCCTGATCGCCAAGCACACCGACAACGGTCTCGTATAAGTTTTGAATGCTTGCCATATCGTCCTCTCCTTACTCGTCACGCGCGATGGTGGAAGTGCGCTTGATTTTTTGTTGGAGCTGAATCAGGCCGTAAATCAGGGCTTCCGCAGTCGGCGGACAACCCGGCACATAAACATCTACCGGCACGACGCGGTCGGCACCGCGCACGACAGAATAAGAATAATGATAGTAGCCGCCGCCGTTGGCGCACGAACCCATAGACAAGACCCAACGCGGCTCGGCAAGTTGGTCGTACACGCGGCGCAGGGCGGGCGCCATTTTATTGGTGAGCGTACCCGCCACAATCATCAGGTCGGCCTGACGGGGAGACGGACGGAAAATAATGCCGAAACGGTCAAGGTCATAACGCGCCATGCCCGCATGCATCATTTCCACGGCGCAGCAGGCCAAGCCGAAAGTAACCGGCCACAATGAACCGGTACGCATATAGTTCAGCACCGTATCCGCGCTGGTGGTGATGAAACCTTTTTTCAAAACGCCTTCTATTCCCATTCCAGCGCACCTTTTTTCCATTCGTAAACAAAGCCTACCGTCAGGACGACGATAAACACCAGCATAGACCAGAAGCCGTACGCGCCCAAATCTTTGAACACAACTGCCCACGGCAACATGAACGCGACCTCCAAATCGAAGAGGATGAAGAGGATGGCGACGAGGTAATAGCGTACGTCGAACTTCATCCTCGCGTTTTCAAAGGCTTCGAAACCGCATTCGTAAGGCGCGTCTTTTTCGGCGTAGTGGCGTTTCGGGCCTAAAATCGTGCCGAGCAGGATAAACAGCACGCCGGCTGCAAGACCGACAAGGATAAAGACAAAGACGGGAAAGTAAGCGGACAACATGGTTACACCCAAATCCGTTAACAAAATTTCTACAATAATTTCGTATTTTAGCGAATTTCAAAAACCATTAAAAGGTAAATATCGGCAAAACGCCCAAAAAAACCCAATAAATACAATCATGTTATGATAACGATTCTTATTTGATTTCAAGAACGCCGGACCGTCTGTTTCGCGCCAATCCTATAAAAACAAAACGTTTCTATCTTTATAGTGGATTAAATTTAAATCAGGACAAGGCGACGAAGCCGCAGACAGTACAAATAGTACGGCAAGGCGAGGCAACGCTGTACTGGTTTAAATTTAATCCACTATATTGCTGCCATCGTACAGACCGGCACGGTACAAACCGCGCGACAAGCGTTCTGTTTTCATATTACCGTTTCACAAATATCACCCTACCATGCAAAAAAATGCCGTCTGAAAACCTTTCAGACGGCATCGGTATAGTGGTTTGAATTTAAACCACTATATCCGGCGGAAAGCGTTATTGGAGGGATTGCAGAGCTTCCGAAACGCTTGCTTTGAGTTCTGCGCCGAAGCGTCTGCCCAAGATTCTGCCGAAATCGTCCTTCGGAGTGTAATCCACCACATCGGGAGCTTTGACCACGTCTTGCGCCACGCTGTAAATATTACCTAGTCCGTCCACCAGCCCGACTTTCAGCGCGTCCGCGCCCGTGTACACCCGACCGCTGAACACGTCGGGATATTGTCGGAATTTGAGGCGGCCGCCGCGTCCGGTTTTGACGGCTTTGATGAATTCTCCGTGTATGCCGGTCAGCATTTCTTCCCAAATTTTCGACTGTTCGGGCGTTTCGGGCGAAAACGGATCGCCCATGCCTTTGTTGCTGCCCGCAATTTTAACCCTGCGTTTTACGCCGATTTTTTCCATCAGGCCGGTCGCGTCGAAACTGCTGCCGATAACGCCGATGCTGCCGACGATGCTGGACGGGTCGGCATAGATTTTGTCCGCCGCCGCCGCGATGTAGTAGCAGCCGGACGCGCACATATCCTCCGCCACGAGATAAACGGGAATGCCGGGGTGCTGCGCCTTCAGACGGCGTATTTCTTCAAAAGCGGTGTTGGAGACGACGGGCGAACCGCCGGGACTGTTGGCGCGGATGACGATGGCTTTTGCCTGCGGGTTTTTGTAGGCGGCCTCCATACCGTCTTTGAGTTTTTTGACCTGGTCTTCTACACCGTTGCCGATTTCGCCGTACAGGTTGACGACTGCGGTATGCGGCGTATTGCCCGCCAACTGCAATGCGGCTTCGTCTTTTCGGAAAATACCGGCAAGCAGGGCAACCAGAATCAGGGTGCTGACGGCGCGCCAGATGTTTTTCCACATCCGCTCCCTGCGCCTGTCCCGATAGGCGGACAACAGCACTTCGCGCATGATGTCGCGCTCCCATAAGGTTTCCCCCGCATTTTTTGCTTCGGGTGCTTCGTTTTCTCTTCTGATTCGGTATTGCATGGTTTTCCTTAAATATCGTCCGATTTGGGCAAACGGTTTTCAGTTTACCCGATTTTTCAGCTCTGCTCCCAATCCGTCCAAGCTGTGCAACACTTCCGCCCACGCCGCGTCCAAAAGGTTGACGGCTTCTCCTTCGGCTTTGATGCCGAACTCAATGTGCGGTTTGACTTGCGTGCCGTCTGAATGCGTCCAACCGACGCTGGGCAGGCTGTACGAACGCACA
This sequence comes from Neisseria polysaccharea ATCC 43768, assembly GCA_000176735.1. Lineage (GTDB taxonomy): Bacteria > Pseudomonadota > Gammaproteobacteria > Burkholderiales > Neisseriaceae > Neisseria > Neisseria polysaccharea. The sequence continues at coordinate 31,675 of ADBE01000029.1, forward strand.
CCGGGATAAGTTTGCTCGATATGCTCCATAAGCGGCGTAATGCGCGATTCGGGCTGCTCAAACACATACACGCTGCGGCTGCCGCGTTCGGTTTGGTTGAAGCGGTCGGCGTAATAAGTTTCCAATACCCATTCCGCCATCGGGTGCGCCATCACGGGGAAGCCGGGGAAAAAATAATGCTCGCGGATAGAAAATCCGGCGATGTTGTTAAACGGATTGGGCACCAATTCCGCGCCTTCGGGAAAATCTGCCATTTTCAGGCGTTGGGCGTGTTCCGGCGAATCAAGCGGCTCGCCGCGTTTCTGGGTTATGCCTTCGATAAACTTGGCGGCTTCGGGATGGCGGACGATGGGCAAATCCAAAGCGGCGGCGGCAGCTTGGCGGGTATGGTCGTCGGGCGTGGAACCGATGCCGCCGGTAACGAAGGTCGGCAGGTCGTCTGAAAAGCTGCGGCGCAGTTGTTTGACCAGCAAATCAGGTTCGTCGGGCAGGTATTGCACCTGATTGAGCTTCAGTCCGCGTGATTCCAGCAGGGATTTGAAAAAGGCGAAATGCTTGTCCTGGCGGCTGCCGTGCAGGATTTCGTCGCCGATGATGATGAGGTTGAACAAATGCTGTCGGTCTTTCATAATCTTTCTTCTCGGAGGTCGTCTGAAAATGTCCGGACGCTTCCAAAGGGTTAAACAAAAGGAAAACCATGCACGAATATCGTTTGAAACAACCGAAAAACCTGCTTGACCGTTTGGAAAGTGTCTTCTTTGCCGTCTTCGGCTTGGGTTTGATACTGATGGAACGGCGCATTGCACTGGGCTTAACGCTCTTTGCCTTTTCCGCATGGTCGCTGTGGCGTGATTTTTATAAACGCAGCCGCGAAATCGTATTTTCAGAAGAAGGGATTTGCAAAATCAGCCGCGAAGGCACGCAAACACTGCCTTTAGAGGATTTTTGCGGCGTGGCGGTATTTACTGATACGAAACGAAGCAGAATCATTAATATCTACCGGATTGCGCTCGTCCCTAAGCAGCCGTACGATACGCCGCTGACGGTATATACCGTAGTACAGTCGTTTACCCGTCTGCCGGCTTTACCCCCGGAGTCCGTCAATTACATCCGTCATCGGATTGCCGAATGCACGGGCTTGCAGGATTTCGGCGATATCGGCTCGGCGACCTTGTCGGAGCTGTATGCAAAATGCTGTTTTTTAAATCAAGATTGACATAAGGTCGTCTGAAAACCGAAATCCGTTTTCAGACGACCTATTTGGTTTACTCGGCTGGATTGTCGGCAATATTTATTAGATAATAAACCTAATTTTACGAAAAGGGGCGGTTGCGCCCATTTATTTTTAGTCCAAAGGATTCCCCCATGAGCCAAAACAATACTATCCTGCAACACCTCCCCATCGGTCAAAAAGTCGGCATCGCCTTCTCCGGCGGCCTCGATACCTCCGCCGCGCTGTTGTGGATGAAACTCAAAGGCGCGCTGCCTTACGCCTACACCGCCAACCTCGGTCAGCCCGACGAAGACGACTACAATGCCATTCCCAAAAAAGCGATGGAATACGGTGCGGAAAACGCCCGCCTGATTGATTGCCGCGCGCAGTTGGCACATGAAGGCATCGCCGCCATCCAATGCGGCGCGTTCCACGTTTCCACCGGCGGCATCGCCTACTTCAACACCACGCCTTTGGGCCGCGCCGTTACCGGCACCATGCTCGTTTCCGCCATGAAGGAAGACGACGTCAATATTTGGGGCGACGGCAGCACCTACAAAGGCAACGACATTGAGCGTTTCTACCGCTATGGCCTCTTGACCAATCCTGCGCTGAAAATCTACAAACCTTGGCTCGACCAACAATTTATCGACGAACTCGGCGGCCGTCACGAAATGAGCGAATTTCTGATTGCCAACGGTTTCAACTACAAAATGTCGGTTGAAAAAGCCTACTCCACCGACTCCAATATGCTCGGCGCGACGCATGAAGCCAAAGACTTGGAATTCCTCAACAGCGGCATCAAAATCGTCAAACCCATCATGGGCGTTGCCTTCTGGGACGAAAACGTCGAAGTCAAACCCGAAGAAGTCAGCGTACGCTTTGAGGAGGGCGTGCCGGTTGCACTGAACGGCAAAGAATACGCCGACCCCGTCGAACTCTTCCTCGAAGCCAACCGCATCGGCGGCCGTCACGGCTTGGGCATGAGCGACCAAATCGAAAACCGCATCATCGAAGCCAAATCGCGCGGCATCTACGAAGCCCCGGGAATGGCGTTGTTCCACATCGCCTACGAACGCTTGGTTACCGGCATCCACAACGAAGACACCATCGAACAATACCGCATCAACGGCCTGCGCCTCGGCCGCCTGCTCTACCAAGGCCGCTGGTTTGACAGCCAAGCCCTCATGTTACGCGAAACCGCCCAACGCTGGGTCGCCAAAGCCGTTACCGGCGAAGTAACCCTTGAATTGCGCCGCGGCAACGACTACTCGATTCTGAACACCGAATCGCCCAACCTGACCTACCAACCTGAACGCCTGAGTATGGAAAAAGTCGAAGGTGCGGCGTTTACCCCGCTCGACCGCATCGGACAGCTCACGATGCGCAACCTCGACATCACCGACACCCGTGCCAAACTGGGCATCTACTCGCAAAGCGGTTTATTGGCATTGGGCGAAGGCTCGGTATTGCCGCAGTTGGGCAATAAGAAATAAGGTTTGCTGTTTTGCATCATTAGCAACTTAAGGGGTCGTCTGAAAAGATGATCCCTTATGTTAAAAGGAATCCTATGAAAGAATACAAAGTCGTCATTTATCAGGAAAGCCTGTTGTCCAGCCTGTTTTTCGGCGCGGCCAAAGTCAATCCCGTCAAATTCAGCGCGTTTCTCAACAGCCAAACCTCTGAAGGCTGGCGTGTCGTTACTATGGAAAAAGACCAACGCCGTATGCTGCTGTTTTTTGTGCGTGAAGCCTATCTCGTCATCTTGGAGCGGGAACGTGTTTAAGCTCGGCGTTTATGCATGTCTCGGACTGTTTGCCGGCTGGGTGCTGCTGCTGATTGTGCAACTTTGGTTTTCTTTTCTCGAAGCCGAATTGTTCTTCAAAATCACACTGACTATGGCGGGGCTGTTTGTCATCATCCTCGCCGCCCTGCTGGTATTCGGCCAGTATTTTTCCGAAAAGAAAATGAAAGACGACGGGTTTATCAACTGATGCGGACTTGAACCGGACCCCACCCCAAACATCACAATGCCGTCTGAACGCCCCCGCTCCGGACGGCATCAACATCAATCCTGCTCTTTTTTGCCGGCAAACACGCCGAATCCGCCCTTTTCCGCATCTGTCGGGCGATAGCTGTATTTTCCCGCCACTTCCTCGCCGGCCGGGCCGTAAAACTTTCCGGAAACATCCCCGCCGCTATTTTCCGTCCAAGTCCCCTTAAAGCCGTTTCCATCGATGGCGGCTTTGAATTTTTGCGTACCCATATGCAAATCATCGCCGCTGTCGATAATGCCGTCCACAGATTTGCTGCCGAAATCGACTTTTGCGGCAAACCTGCCCCTAGTCGGGTACGGACGGCCGTTTTCCGTATGAAAATGCAGTACTTCGCCGTTGTACACGGCCGCGCCCGCAAGCATTTCGCCTTTTGCCGGTTCGCCTTGAACACGAAGGGCATACGATCCGCCGGGCAATTTTTCCGCCCCGTAAGTCAGATACCGGTAATTTCCTTCGGGCGCGAAGATATTGCCGGAATGCCCCGTCAGGCTGACCGCCTCCCCATCGACAATCAGCGTATCCGCCTGATTGACGGGGATTAGCGGCATCTCGGCAGGAAGCGACCTCCTCGACCGTCTCGACCGTGCAGAACGAGTGGGGGGGTTGTCCGTATAAAAGATGATATATTTGTTAGTTCCATCCTTTTTTACCCTGTCAGCAACCAAACCGACAAATTTATTATTATTCTTCCCATCTTTCTTGTAGTTATTTATTTTGTCTGCATCACTTAATTTTTCAAATTCTGATTTTGACGGTGCTTCTTCATCCAATAAATTATCGCCACTACAAGAATCGCCTTTACAGTGGGTCAACGTTATATTTTGCGACGGTCCGTCAATCAAAACGCCATTAGCCACGTTCGTCCTTCCAAAATCGCCGCCGCCATTCGCAGGTGCAGGGTTTGACGCAGGGGCGGAATCTGAAGAACCGGCGGGTTGGTTGTTCCCTGTTTGATTTGCGGATTCGTCGGCATTTTGCGGCATATCATTTTGCGCCCCCTCGTCTTCATTTTTGGGTTTGTCCGTTGTTGCCGCACCGCCATTGCCTGTATTTTCTGCCGAAACTGCCGCCATATCTTGGCCGCCTTGTGTGGATGGCGCGCCCTGTCCTTGAGAACCTGCCTGTGGTGCATCTTCTTTTGCCTCTGTCTCTTTTTCAGCAACAACAGGAGCGGCCGGTTTTGACGGCGTGTCCGCCGACTTAACATCGGGCGATCCGCCACCGCCGCCACCACAGGCTGAAAGGGCAACAATACAAGCCATTGCAATCACACTGCGTTTAAACATCATCATCTCCTTCATATTCAAGACAGCCGGTATTGTTTCCGCCATATGCCCATAAAATTGTAAAAATATGCCGTCTGAACGCCAAACGTGCTTCAGACGGCATAGCTTGGTTTATTCCGCCCGGTTTCTCTGTCGGCCCAAATCGGCGGCGGCGGTAAACAAAACGTCGGTTGAAGAATTCAACGCCGTTTCCGCCGAATCCTGAATCACGCCGATGATAAAGCCGACGGCGACCACCTGCATGGCGACATCGTTGCTGATGCCGAACAGGCTGCACGCCAGCGGAATCAGCAGCAGCGAACCGCCCGCCACGCCGGACGCGCCGCACGCGCTGACCGTCGCCACCAGGCTCAACAGCAGCGCGGTGGCAAAATCAACCTGTATGCCTTGGGTGTGCGCCGCCGCCATAGCCAAAACGGTAATCGTAATCGCCGCGCCGCCCATATTGACGGTCGCCCCCAACGGGATGGAAATCGAATAAGTGTCTTCGTGCAGCCCCAGTTTTTTCGCCAAAGCCATATTCACGGGGATATTGGCGGCGGAAGAACGGGTAAAGAAGGCATACACGCCGCTTTCGCGCAGGCAGGTAAACACCAGCGGATAAGGGTTGCGGCGGATTTTCCACCACACGATGGCGGGATTGACCGCCAGCGCGATAAACGCCATACAGCCCAACAGCACTGCAAGCAGCTTCGCATAACCCGCCAGCGCGCCGAAACCCGTCTCCGCGATTGTGGACGACACCAGCCCGAAAATGCCCAAAGGGGCAAAACGGATAATCCATTTCACGACGGTGGAAACCGCTTCCGCCAAATCGGCAACGACCTGCCGCGTAACGTCCGAACCGTGATTCCGCAACGCCGCGCCCAAAACCAAAGCCCAAGCCAAAATGCCGATATAGTTGGCATTGGCAATCGCGTTAATCGGGTTGGCGACCAGGTTCATCAGCAGCGATTTCAATACTTCCACAATGCCGGAAGGCGGCGCGGCGGACACATCGCCCGCGCCCGCCAAAACAATGTGCGTCGGGAAAACCATACCGGCGATGACGGCGGTCAGGGCTGCGGAAAACGTGCCGGATAAGGTAAAGGACGATAATCGGCCTGATATGCGCCTTGTTGCCTTTTTGGTGCTGTGCGATTGTGGCCGCCACCAAGATAAATACCAAAACCGGCGCGACCGCTTTGAGCGCGCCGACAAACAGGCTGCCGAACAAGCCTGCCGCCAAGCCCAGTTGCGGGGAAACCGAACCGATTACGATGCCCAACGCCAAACCGGCGGCAATCTGCCTGACCAGGCTGACGCGGCCGATCGCATGAAATAAGGATTTGCCGAACGCCATAATTCTTCCTTATGTTGTGATATGTTAAAAAATGTTGTATTTTAAAAGAAAACTCATTCTCTGTGTTTTTTTATTTTTCGGCTGTGTTTTAAGGTGCGTTGATTTGCCCTATGCAGTGCCGGACAGGCGTTGTTTTATCATTCGGCGTGATGGTTTAATTTATTGAACAGAAATAAATTTATTCGATTCCGCCTATTTTTCGACACCACTCCGAAACGCAGCCTGCCCGCATACGGATTGGAAGCAAAATCCCCTAAAACAAGCAGATACATTCCAGGCGGGCCGCAACCTCCGAAATACCGGCGGCGGTATGCCGTCTGAAGCGTCCCGCCCCGTCCGAACAGTGTTAAAATCGAAAGCCGCCACACCGATACCCGACACCCGTACCATGATGATCAAACCGACCGCCCTGCTCCTGCCGGCTTTATTTTTCTTTCCGCACGCATACGCGCCTGCCGCCGACCTTTCCGAAAACAAGGCGGCGGGTTTCGCATTGTTCAAAAACAAAAGCCCCGACACCGAATCAGTCAAATTAAAACCCAAATTCCCCGTCCTCATCGACACACAGGACAGTGAAATTAAAGATATGGTCGAAGAACACCTGCCGCTCATCACGCAGCAGCAGGAAGAAGTGTTGGACAAAGAACAAACAGGCTTCCTTGCCGAAGAAGCACCGGACAACGTCAAAACCATGCTCCGCAGCAAAGGCTATTTCAGCAGCAAAGTCAGCCTGACGGAAAAAGACGGAGCTTATACGGTGCACATCACACCGGGTCCGCGCACCAAAATCGCCAACGTCGGCGTCGCCATCCTCGGCGACATCCTTTCAGACGGCAACCTCGCCGAATACTACCGCAACGCGATGGAAAACTGGCAGCAGCCGGTAGGCAGCGATTTCGATCAGGACAGTTGGGAAAACAGCAAAACTTCCGTCCTCGGCGCGGTAACGCGCAAAGCCTACCCACTTGCCAAGCTCGGCAACACCCGGGCGGCCGTCAATCCCGATACCGCCACCGCCGATTTGAACGTCGTCGTGGACAGCGGCCGCCCCATCGCCTTCGGCGACTTTGAAATCACCGGCACGAAGCGTTATCCGGAACAAATCGTCTCCAACCTGGCGCGCTTCCAACCGGGCACGCCCTACGACCTCGACCTGCTGCTCGACTTCCAACAGGCGCTCGAACAAAACGGGCATTATTCCGGCGCGTCCGTACAAGCCGACTTCGACCGCCTCCAAGGCGACCGCGTCCCCGTCAAAGTCAGCGTAACCGAGGTCAAACGCCACAAACTCGAAACCGGCATCCGCCTCGATTCGGAATACGGTTTGGGCGGCAAAATCGCCTACGACTATTACAACCTCTTCAACAAAGGCTATATCGGTTCGATCGTCTGGGATATGGACAAATATGAAACCACGCTTGCCGCCGGCATCAGCCAGCCGCGCAACTATCGGGGCAACTACTGGACAAGCAACGTTTCCTACAACCGTTCGACCACCCAAAACCTCGAAAAACGCGCCTTCTCCGGCGGCATCTGGTATGTGCGCGACCGCGCGGGCATCGATGCCAGGCTGGGGGCGGAGTTTCTCGCAGAAGGCCGGAAAATCCCCGGCTCGGATGTCGATTTGGGCAACAGCCACGCCACGATGCTGACCGCCTCTTGGAAACGCCAGCTGCTCAACAACGTGCTGCATCCCGAAAACGGCCATTACCTCGACGGCAAAATCGGGACGACTTTGGGCACATTCCTGTCCTCCACCGCGCTGATCCGCACCTCTGCCCGCGCAGGTTATTTCTTCACGCCCGAAAACAAAAAACTCGGCACGTTCATCATACGCGGACAAGCGGGTTACACCGTTGCCCGCGATAATGCCGACGTTCCTTCAGGGCTGATGTTCCGCAGCGGCGGCGCGTCTTCCGTGCGCGGTTACGAACTCGACAGCATCGGACTTGCCGGCCCGAACGGATCGGTCCTGCCCGAACGCGCCCTCTTGGTGGGCAGCCTGGAATACCAACTGCCGTTTACGCGCACCCTGTCCGGCGCGGTATTCCACGATATGGGCGATGCCGCCGCCAATTTCAAACGTATGAAGCTGAAACACGGTTCGGGACTGGGCGTGCGCTGGTTCAGCCCGCTCGCGCCGTTTTCCTTCGACATCGCCTACGGGCACAGCGATAAGAAAATCCGCTGGCACATCAGCTTGGGAACGCGCTTCTAAACCGATACGGCCGCTTCAGACGGCATTGCAGCAAACCATTTTGAAACAGACATTATGACCGATACCGCACCGACAGATACCGATCCGACCGAAAACGGCACGCGCAAAATGCCGTCTGAACACCGCCCTGCCCCGCCGGCAAAAAACGCCGCCCGCTGCTGAAGCTGTCGGCGGCACTGCTGTCTGTCCTGATTTTGGCAGTATGTTTCCTCGGCTGGCTCGCCGGTACGGAATCCGGTTTGCGCTTCGGGCTGTACCAAATCCCGTCTTGGTTCGGCGTAAACATTTCCTCCCAAAACCTCAAAGGCACGCTGCTCGACGGCTTCGACGGCGACAACTGGTCGATAGAAACCGAGGGGGCAGACCTTAAAATCAGCCGCTTCCGCTTCGCGTGGAAACCGTCCGAACTGATGCGCCGCAGCCTGCACATTACCGAAATTTCCGCCGGCGACATCGCCATCGTTACCAAACCGACTCCGCCTAAAGAAGAACGCCCGCCTCAAGGTCTGCCCGACAGCATAGACCTGCCCTCCGCCGTCTATCTCGACCGCTTCGAGACGGGCAAAATCAGCGTAGGCAAAACTTTTGACAAACAAACCGTCTATCTCGAACGCCTCAACGCGGCATACCGTTACGACCGCAAAGGACACCGCCTCGACCTGAAGGCCGCCGACACGCCGTGGAGCAGTTCGTCGGGGTCAGCCTCGGTCGGCTTGAAAAAACCGTTTGCCCTCGATACCGCCATTTACACCAAAGGCGGACTCGAAGGCGAAACCATACACAGTACGGCGCGGCTGAGCGGCAGCCTGAAGGATGTGCGCGCCGAACTGACGATCGACGGCGGCAATATCCGCCTCTCGGGAAAATCCGTCATCCACCCGTTTGCCGAATCATTGGATAAAACATTGGAAGAAGTGCTGGTCAAAGGGTTCAACATCAATCCGTCCGCCTTCGTGCCTTCCCTGCCCGATGCCGGACTGAATTTCGACCTGACCGCCATCCCGTCGTTTTCAGACGGCATCGCGCTGGAAGGCTCGCTCGATTTGGAAAACACCAAAGCCGGCTTTGCCGACCGCAACGGCATCCCCGTCCGTCAGGTTTTGGGCGGCTTTGTCATCCGGCAGGACGGCACGGTGCATATCGGCAATACGTCCGCCGCCCTGCTCGGACGGGGCGGCATCAGGCTGTCGGGTAAAATCGACACCGGAAAAGACATCCTCGATTTAAATATAGGCATCAACTCCGTCGGCGCGGAAGACGTACTGCAAACCGCGTTCAAAGGCAGGTTGGACGGCAGCATCGGCATCGGCGGTACGACCGCCTCGCCCAAAATCTCTTGGCAACTCGGCATCGGCACGGCGCGCACGGACGGCAGCCTCGCTATTGCAAGCGACCCCGCAAACGGACAGCGGAAACTGGTGCTCGACACCGTCAACATCGCCGCCGGGCAAGGCAGCCTGACCGCGCAAGGCTATCTCGAGCTGTTTAAAGACCGCCTGCTCAAGCTGGACATCCGTTCCCGCGCATTCGACCCTTCGCGCATCAATCCGCAACTTCCGGCAGGCAATATCAACGGCTCAATAAACCTTGCCGGCGAACTGGCAAAAGAGCAGTTTGCGAGCAAAATGCGGTTTTCCCCCAGTATACTCAACGGCGTACCGCTTAACGGTCATGCCGACATTATTTACGAATCCCGCCACCTTCCGCGCGCCGCCGTCGATTTGCGGCTGGGACAGAACATCATCAAAACAGACGGCAGCTTTGGTAAAAAAGGCGACCGGCTCAACCTCAATATCACCGCCCCCGATTTATCCCGCTTCGGTTTCGGACTGGAAGGCTTGTTAAACATACACGGCCATCTTTCCGGCGATTTGGACGGCGACATCCGAACCTTTGAAACCGACCTTTCCGGAACGGCGCGCAACTTACACATCGGCAAGGCGGCAGACATCCGTTCGCTCGATTTCACGCTCAAAGGTTCACCCGACACAAGCCGCCCGATACGCGCCGACATCAAAGGCAGCCGCCTTTCGCTGTCGGGCGGGGCGACGGTTGTCGATACCGCCTACCTGACACTGGACGGCACGGGCGCGCAACACCGTATCCGTACGCATGCCGCCATGACCTTGGACGGCAAACCGTTCAAATTTGACTTGGACGCTTCAGGCGGTATCAACAGAGAACTTACCCGATGGAAAGGCAGCATCGGCATCCTCGACATCGGCGGCGCGTTCAACCTCAAGCTGCAAAACCGTATGACGCTCGAAGCCGGTGCGGAACGCGTGGCGGCAAGTGCGGCAAATTGGCAGGCTATGGGCGGCAGCCTCAACCTGCAACACTTTTCTTGGGATAAAAAAACCGGCATATCGGCAAAAGGCGGCGCACGCGGCCTGCATATCGCCGAGTTGCACAATTTCTTCAAACCGCCCGTCGAACACAATCTGGTTTTAAACGGCGACTGGGATGTCGCCTACGGGCGCAACGCGCGCGGCTACCTCAATATCAGCCGGCAAAGCGGCGATGCCGTATTGCCCGGCGGGCAGGCTTTGGGTTTGAACGCATTTTCCCTGAAAACGCGCTTTCAAAACGACCGCATCGGAATCCTGCTTGACGGCGGTGCGCGTTTCGGACGGATTAACGCCGATTTGGGCATCGGCAACGCCTTCGGCGGCAATATGGCAAATGCACCGCTTGGCGGCAGGATTACCGCCTCCCTTCCCGACTTGGGCGCATTGAAGCCCTTTCTGCCCGCCGCCGCGCAAAACATTACCGGCAGCCTGAATGCCGCCGCGCAAATCGGCGGACGGATAGGCTCTCCGTCCGTCAATGCCGCCGTCAACGGCAGCAGCAACTATGGGAAAATCAACGGCAACATCACCGTCGGGCAAAGCCGCTCCTTCGATACCGCGCCTTTGGGCGGCAGGCTCAATCTGACCGTTGCCGATGCCGAAGCATTCCGCAACTTCCTGCCCGTCGGACAAACCGTCAAAGGCAGCCTGAATGCCGCCGTAACCCTCGGCGGCAGCATCGCCGACCCGCACTTGGGCGGCAGCATCAACGGCGACAAGCTCTATTACCGCAACCAAACCCAAGGCATCATCTTGGACAACGGTTCGCTGCGTTCGCATATCGCAGGCAGGAAATGGGTAATCGACAGCCTGAAATTCCGGCACGAAGGAACGGCGGAACTCTCCGGCACGGTCGGTATGGAAAACAGCGGACCCGATGTCGATATCGGCGCGGTGTTCGACAAATACCGCATCCTGTCCCGCCCCAACCGCCGCCTGACGGTTTCCGGCAACACCCGCCTGCGCTATTCGCCGCAAAAAGGCATATCCGTTACCGGGATGATTAAAACGGATCAGGGGCTGTTCGGTTCGCAAAAATCCTCGATGCCGTCCGTCGGCGACGATGTCGTCGTATTGGGCGAAGTCAAAAAAGAGGCGGCGGCACCGCTCCCCGTCAATATGAACCTGATTTTAGACCTCAATGACAGCATCCGCTTCGCCGGCTACGGCGCGGACGTTACCATAGGCGGCAAACTGACCCTGACCGCCCAACCGGGCGGAAACGTGCGGGGCGTGGGCACGGTCCGCGTCATCAAAGGGCGTTACAAGGCATACGGGCAGGATTTGGACATTACCAAAGGCACGGTCTCCTTTGTCGGCCCGCTCAACGACCCCAACCTCAACATCCGCGCCGAACGCCGCCTTTCCCCCGTCGGTGCGGGCGTGGAAATATTGGGCAGCCTCAACAGCCCGCGCATTACGCTGACGGCAAACGAACCGATGAGTGAAAAAGACAAGCTCTCCTGGCTCATCCTCAACCGCGCCGGCAGCGGCAGCAGCGGCGACAATGCCGCCCTGTCCGCAGCCGCAGGCGCGCTGCTTGCCGGGCAAATCAACGACCGCATCGGGCTGGTGGATGATTTGGGCTTTACCAGCAAGCGCAGCCGCAACGCGCAAACCGGCGAACTCAACCCCGCCGAACAGGTGCTGACCGTCGGCAAACAACTGACCGGCAAACTCTACATCGGCTACGAATACGGCATCTCCAGCGCGGAACAGTCCGTCAAACTGATTTACCGGCTGACCCGCGCCATACAGGCGGTTGCCCGTATCGGCAGCCTTTCATCGGGCGGCGAGCTGACATACACCATACGTTTCGACCGCCTATTCGGTTCGGACAAAAAAGACTCCGCCGGAAACGGCAAAGGGAAATAAACGGTTTTCAGACGGCGCGGCACTGTCCGCCGCCATGCCGTCTGAAAGGCGCGCCGCCAAACCGGACATTTGAAAACCTGCTTTTCCGCCGTCCGCCTGCAAGGGAACGGAATCGATATAGTGAATTAACAAAAATCAGGATAAGGCGACGAAGCCGCAGACAGTACAAATAGTACGGAACCGATTCACTTGGTGCTTCAGCACCTTAGAGAATCGTTCTCTTTGAGCTAAGGCGAGGCAACGCCGTACCGGTTTTTGTTAATCCACTATAATGCGCCCTTCGGCGTGGCGGATATATAAGGAAGTGATTTTCCATCTAAGTAAAAACCGCCCTATCGGATAAGCCGCTTGACTGAAAAGGCTTTACCCGCGCCGTATCGGAACACGTACTCTAAAATACAATCCGTTGAATTGAAACAAATATAAAAACATTTGACCGCAAAAACGGTAGCGCATCATTTGACAAAGAATGAAAATATCGGTTAAAAACCGATTTTCATACAAAAAACACCGCCGCCGTCCGCATCCGTTTCAGACGGCATTGAGAGAAAATCTTTTAGGAGAACCTTTATGTCCCGGCATCCCGCCCGCACCGGAGAAAAAACATTCTTCGGCCACCCCTTCCAGCTTTCCACCCTCTTCCATATCGAATTGTGGGAACGTTTTTCATTTTACGGAATGCAGGGCATCCTGCTGATTTACCTCTACTACACCGCCGACAAAGGCGGCTTGGGCATAGACAAAACCCTCGCCGGCGGCATTGTCGGCGCATACAGCGGCAGCGTGTACCTGTCCACCATTTTGGGCGCGTGGTTTGCCGACCGCGTATGGGGTGCGGAAAAAACCCTCTTCCTCTCGGGCATCGTCGTGATGCTCGGACACATCGTCCTTGCCGCCGCCCCAGGCCTGTACGGCCTTTTAATCGGGCTGATATTCATCGCATTAGGCAGCGGCGGTGTGAAATCTACGGCCAGCTCTATGGTGGGCACATTATACGAACAGGACGAAATGCGCCCGCTGCGCGATGCGGGATTTTCCATTTTCTACATCGCCATCAATATCGGCGGCTTCCTAGGCCCGCTGCTGACCGGCCTGCTTCAAGAAAACATCGGTTTCCATTATGGTTTCGGCGCGGCGGCGGTCGGTATGGCATTCGGCTTGTGGCGTTATTCCTTGGGACGTAAAAATCTGCCCCATCCCACCGTCCCCCATCCGCTTTCAAAAGGACAGGGCAAAACTGCGGCCGCCGTCGGCATTGCTCTCATCGCCGCACTTGCAACCGCCATCAAAACCGGGCTTGTCAACCTCGACAATTTCTCCGGCATCCTCTTATCTACCGTCATCCTTGCCGTCATTGCCTATTTTGCCCGCCTGCTGACTAATCCCCGCGTCAGTTCCGACAACAAACGGCACATCATCGCCTACATCCCGCTTTTCCTGACCATCTGTATGTTTTGGGCCGTCTGGTTTCAGATTTACACCGTGGCAACCGTCTATTTCGACGAAACCGTCAACCGCACCATCGGTTCGTTTACTGTACCCGTCGCTTGGAAAGATTCTATGCAAAGCCTGTGGGTCATCCTGTTTTCCGGACTGATGGCGGCAATGTGGACAAAAATGGGGCGCAAACAGCCCAAAACCCCGCTGAAATTCGCTATGGCGGTATTTGTTACCGGTGCGTCGTTTTTGGGGTTTGTCCCCTTTATTTCCTCCGGCACGCCGATGCCTATTGCGGTTTTCGCACTGATCGTCCTCGCCATCACGATAGGCGAACTGATGATTTCCCCGATTGCGCTGTCCATCTCCACCAAAATCGCACCGCCTTTATTCAAAACCCAAATGGTCGCCCTTAATTTCCTTGCCTTTTCATTAGGCTTCACTTTGGGCGGCGTATTGTTTGAAAAAGGCTATCAGGCGGGCGACGAAATCGGCTTCTACCGGCTGCTGTTCTACATCGGCGCAGCCACAGGTTTCCTGCTGCTCCTGCTCGTCCCAAAATTGAACAAAATGCTCGAAGGCACAGACTAAGTCCTGCCCCGATGCACCTATGCCGTCTGAACCCTTCAGACGGCATTTTTTCCGCATAATGAAACCAAACCGTTTCCATCCGACAGGACAGGCTTTCGCCCACCCTGAAATAACCGCCCCGGCAGCCTGCCGGAACCTGCCGATTGTCATTTGAATACCTGCCTGATTCCGTCTGTTTGCAAGGGAAAGCCGCTGATTTCCGCTTTGGCGGAAAACGGTTCTATTGAGTAAAAGGCATTTTGTCCGACTAAATGAGTGCTGCATCAACGAAATATATAGTGGATTAACAAAAATCAGGACAAGGCGACGAAGCCGCAGACAGTACAAATAGTACGGAACCGATTCACTTGGTGCTTCAGCACCTTAGAGAATCGTTCTCTTTGAGCTAAGGCGAGGCAACGCCGTACCGGTTTTTGTTAATCCACTATAAAAACACAGCCTAAATAAAAATGCCGTCTGAACCGTATTTCAGGTTTCAGACGGCATTTGCGTGTCGGATGCACACCGGACAGACGGTAAGCCGGGTTCTGTCTCGGACAGTCATTCCTCTAGGCATACCGTTGCCGGTATGCTCAAGCAACCTACCCGAACGCTCGGCGGGCAGCGTCATTGCGTTCTGTTTGGTCTTACTCCGAATGGGGTTTGGCCTGCCGCATATTGTTACCAAATGCGCGGTGCGCCCTTACCGCACCTTTTCACCCTTGCCTGTGCTGCCAAAGCAGCCATCGGCGGTTTTGCTTTCTGTTCCACTTTCCGTCGCGTTACCGCGCCCGGCCGTTAGCCGGCATTCTACCCTGCGGAGCCCGGACTTTCCTCCCCGTATGCCTTACGCGATACGCGGCGACTGTCTGCCCGTCCCGTGTGCGGCACGGATTATAACACGAAACGCAAAAATGCCGTCTGAAGCGGCACAGGCTTCAGACGGCATACGTCTCAAACTACACGCCCTGTTTCAGGCTGGCTTCGATAAAGCCGTCCAAGTCGCCGTCCAATACGGCTTTGGTGTTGCCGACTTCGTAGCCTGTACGCAAGTCTTTGATACGTGAGGAATCCAAAACATACGAGCGGATTTGGCTGCCCCAACCTACATCAGATTTACCTTCTTCCAATGCCTGTTTCTCTTCGTTGCGTTTGCGCATTTCCAATTCATACAGTTTGGATTTCAACATTTCCATCGCGGCCGCTTTGTTGGCGTGTTGAGAACGGTCGTTTTGACATTGCACCACAATCCCCGTCGGCTCGTGGGTAATGCGCACGGCGGAGTCGGTTTTGTTGATGTGCTGACCGCCCGCACCCGATGCGCGGTAGGTGTCGATGCGCAAATCGGCGGGGTTGATTTCGATTTCGATGGAATCGTCGATTTCGGGGTAAACGAACACGGATGAGAACGACGTATGGCGTTTGTTGTTCGAGTCAAACGGCGAGTAGCGCACCAAGCGGTGAACGCCGGTTTCCGTGCGCAGCAAGCCGTAGGCGTATTCGCCTTCCACGCGGATGGTGGCGCGGTTGATGCCCGCGATTTCGCCGTCGTCTTCTTCGAGGATTTCGATTTTGAAGCCTTTGCGCTCGGCGTAGCGGCTGTACATGCGGAACAGCATACCCGCCCAGTCTTCCGCTTCCGTACCGCCTGCGCCTGCGGTGATGTCGATAAAGCAGTTGTTCGGGTCGGCGGGCTGGTTGAACATCCGTTTGAACTCCAAATCCGCCATCTGTTTTTCCAGTCCCGCCACGTCTTCCTGCACGGCGGCGAACCCTTCTTCGTCGTTTTCTTCGACGGTCATTTCGATCAGCATGCGGTTGTCTTCGATGCCAGACGCGATGTTGTCGAGCGTCAACACGATGCCTTCAAGGATTTTGCGCTCTTTGCCGATTTCTTGGGCGCGTTTCGGGTCATTCCACAGCTCAGGGTCTTCGGAAAGGCCGATGACTTCTTCCAATCGGTCTTTCTTGCCCTGATAGTCCATATAGACGCGGATGTCTTCGCTGCGCTTTTCCAAATCGTTCAGGGTGTTGTTGAGCTGGTTGATTACTTCGGCTTCCATGATTCTTGTGTGCTTTCAAAATTTTAGGGGCGTATTGTAAGGGATTCGGGTATTTTTTTCTATGGATAAAGCCTTCTAGAAACACGTTCAGACGGCATAGCGTCAATAACGGTATGCCGCCAGTTTACGTTTAATTTCAGGCAATGCGGCACGTGCGGCCTCTTCACCCAACCGGATGGCGCGTTTTTTCTGATCGAATCCGCCCACAGACCCTAAATCCAACACCTGCGGTTTGATGACGACATTTGCCTGCCCCAACTCGTTTTGCAGTGCAGAAACACTCATTACGTTCAGTGTCTGATCGAGATAAGAGAAGAACCCTTGACCGACATTTTTGCTCGGACGTGCGGAAATATCGACGGCAATCACAAAATTCGCCCCCTGCCGCCGGGCCGAACTGACAGGGACGGGCTGCGACAGACCGCCGTCAACATATTTGTGCCTGTCGATGATGACTGGCTGGAACACATTGGGAATTGCTGCGGAAGCACGAACCGCCTGTCCGACATTCCCCTGATTGAAAGCGACGGCCTTGCCGGTTTCAAAATCAGTGGCAACGGCGGCAAATTTGATGGGAAACTGCTGAATCTGCCTGCCGCCGACTTTTCGGTTGATGTAATTTTGCAGCTTTTCGCCTTTGATAAAACCACTGGTGGACAAGGTTAAATCGACCAAATCGGTTTTACCTAAAATTTCGGCTTCCAATTCGAGGCGGTCGGGCGACATACCCGATGCAAAAAGGCTGCCGACTATCGAACCTGCCGATGTGCCGGTAACCACCTTCACAGGAATACCGTTTTCTTTCAAAACCTTAATAATGCCTATATGGGCAAATCCTTTAGACGCGCCGCCACCGAGTGCCAAACCGACCACTGCGGCGGGTTTGGCAGTTTGCACCGGCTTGCGGGCGACATTGTTTCCCGCCGTACCGCAGGCGGCAAGCAACGCGGCGGCGGCGATTGCCAAAAGTGGTCTGATTTTTGAAAACATTACCATATTTTCCATTCCTTTATATATTGCACCCCGTCAAAAGGGGGATTGCTTTTCTTAACAATCTCCTTTGACAGCCAAGCGAAAGGGGCTTTGTTAAGTCATCATTAAAATTAATATTTTCTTTTTTTCCTTTACGGAAATTGTAATTGTTGGGGTCATATGAATGATCGAAACCACCATCAATAGTTTCATTTTCCAGCGACATAGACCGTTGCCCCTATAAATACTGAGATGGCAAAGGAAATATGCCTTCACTTTCTGGATAATTTTCCACATTACTAGACAGCCAGAGTTCAAAGATTTTGTAATCGTCAAAGAAACCATATATATACCCTCGCTTTAGTAAGTCTATATAATCTTTTTGAGAAACTACCAAAGAATTTCCGTTTCTTATTACTCTTGATTGTCTAATAAAAAGTTCTTTATTGTATGATAAGAAAATCGCTAAATCTGGATATATTATATTTTCTTTCTCTAAATCAACTTGCCCTATCAGTTTCCAAATCTTCTTTCTTATGGCTGTTTCTATACAGGCTTTATAAGTCTTAAACCCAACAGAAAGAAGCTCATCCATATTGGCTGTCTTTTCCGAGAGATAATCAAAAATACCAAACTCGTATTGCCTCACCCTACATATGTAAGCAAATTTCCCATTTGGGAGCGAGATTTCATAGATTCTGCCGTATTTTTTTATACCCTTATCCATATTGATTATTTTTTAAGTGATTTATTTGATAAATTATCATCGAGTAGTCCCGTTTTGTTATTGTCGGGATTAACATTTGAAAGCATACCGTCCAAGGCGGGAATTATCTCACAACACCGCCGTTATCCAAATATCCCGCCTTTTTCCCTTTCTTTCCGTCAAAATACTTTCTTTTTATATTCATTAACTTGTTAAATTGTTGGCTGCCGAGTGTCAGTTTTTCCGACAAAATCCGTCTAATGGGGTATCAACAGAACCAAAATAGGAATACTTATGAAAATCGGAACAACTTGGCAGACGGCATCCGCTATGCTGGTTTTGCGTCTGTTTGCCGCATATGAATTTTTGGAATCGGGTTTGCAAAAATGGAACGGGGAGAATTGGTTTTCCGAAATCAACGATCAATTCCCATTCCCGTTCAACTTGCTGCCGGATGCGTTAAACTGGAATCTTGCGATGTATGCGGAGCTTTTGCTGCCCGTACTGTTGCTTTTGGGTTTGGCAACGCGCCTGTCGGCATTGGGGCTGATGGTCGTTACCGCCGTCGCCTGGGCTGCGGTTCACGCCGGTTCGGGTTACAATGTCTGCGACAACGGTTATAAAATGGCTTTAATTTATATCGTGGTATTAATCCCGCTGCTTTTGCAGGGTGCGGGCGGATGGTCGCTGGATACGCTGCTGAAAAAACGGTTTTGCCCCCGATGCCGTCTGAAACAAGATTGATTCAGTCGTGGAATCTGACTTTAAACATTCCAACCTTATCTCGTTAACTTGATATTCTGAAAAGGAAATAGAAATGAACAAAAACATTGCTGCCGCACTCGCCGGTGCTTTATCCCTGTCTTTGGCCGCCGGCGCCGTTGCCGCCGACAAACCGGCAAGCAACGCAACAGGCGTTCAAAAATCCGCCCAAGGCTCTTGCGGCGCGTCCAAATCTGCCGAAGGTTCGTGCGGCGCGGCTGCTTCTAAAGCAGGCGAAGGCAAATGCGGCGAGGGCAAATGCGGTGCAACCGTAAAAAAGCCCACAAACACACCAAAGCATCTAAAGCCAAAGCCAAATCTGCCGAAGGCAAATGCGGCGAAGGCAAATGCGGTTCTAAATAATCCGCTCCCTCAAACCAAGCCGCGTTTTTCAGTAAAATGCGGCTTTTTTAACGGCAAACAAAGATTTTTTTAACAAGCACATTATTCTTTTGTGCCATCCGAACCGGGTAAAAATATGATTCAACACGCAGGCTTGGGCTACCGCCGCGACTTGGCGGAAGACTTTCTCTCCCTTTCCGAAAACAGCCCGATATGCTTTATCGAAGCCGCCCCCGAAAACTGGCTGAAAATGGGCGGCAGGGCGCGCAAACAGTTTGACCGCGTGGCGGAACGGCTGCCGCTGGCGTTGCACGGATTGTCTATGTCGCTAGGCGGACAAGCCCCGCTGGATACCAATTTGATAGACGGCATCAAAGAAATGATGTGCCGTTATGACTGCACGTTTTTCTCCGATCATTTGAGCTACTGCCACGACGGCGGTCATCTTTACGATTTGTTGCCGCTGCCTTTCACTGAAGAAATGGTGCATCATACGGCGCGGCGTATCCGCGAAGTGCAAGACCGTTTGGGCTGCCGCATCGCCGTGGAAAACACATCCTACTACCTGCATTCTCCGCTTGCCGAGATGAACGAGGTCGAGTTCCTCAACGCAGTTGCCCGTGAAGCCGACTGCGGTATTCATTTGGATGTGAACAATATTTACGTCAACGCTGTCAATCACGGCCTGTTGTCGCCTGAAGCCTTTTTAGAAAATGTGGATGCAGAGCGCGTGTGCTATATCCATATTGCCGGACATGACGTGGAAACGCCGGAATTGTTGATTGATACACATGGCGCGGCAGTTTTGCCGACTGTTTGGGACTTGCTCGAACTTGCCTATGCCAAGCTGCCGACGATTCCGCCCACCCTGTTGGAACGCGATTTCAATTTTCCGCCTTTTGCCGAACTCGAAGCCGAAGTCGCCAAAATCGCCGACTATCAAACGCGTGCCGGAAAGGAATGCCGCCGTGCAGCCTGAAACCTCCGCCCAATACCAGCACCGCTTTGCCCAAGCCATACGCGGGGGAGAAGCCGCAGACGGCCTGCCGCAAGACCGCCTGAACGTCTATATCCGCCTGATACGCAACAATATCCACAGCTTTATCGACCGCTGCTATACCGAAACACTGCAATACTTTGACAGCGAAGAATGGGGCCGTCTGAAAGAAGGTTTCGTCCGCGACGCGCACGCCCAAACGCCCTATTTTCAAGAAATCCCCGGCGAGTTCCTACAATATTGCCAAAGCCTGCCGCTTTCAGACGGCATTTTGGCACTGA
The DNA here is from genome assembly GCA_000176735.1 of Neisseria polysaccharea ATCC 43768. Classification (GTDB taxonomy): domain Bacteria; phylum Pseudomonadota; class Gammaproteobacteria; order Burkholderiales; family Neisseriaceae; genus Neisseria; species Neisseria polysaccharea. The sequence goes on from ADBE01000029.1 coordinate 52,144, forward strand.
TGAATTTTGAATATACCCAATTGCTGGCAGAAGTTGCACAAATTCCGGATATTCCCGACATTCATTATTCAAATCACAGCAAATACACGCCCTCCCCTGCGGCCTTTATCCGGCAATATCGATACGATGTTACCGATGATTTGCAGGAAGCGGAAACAGCCTTGTTAATATGGCGAAACGCCGAAGATGATGTGATGTACCAAACATTGGACGGCTTCGATATGATGCTGCTGGAGATAATGGGGGCTTCCGCGCTTTCGTTTGACACCCTTACCCATACCCTTGTCGAATTTATGCCCGAAGCCGATAATTGGAAAAATATTTTGCTTGGGAAATGGTCAGGCTGGATTGAACAAAGAATTATCATCCCCTCCCTGTCCGCCATATCCGAAAATATGGAAGGCAATTCCCCGGGCCAAAACCATCTATCCGCATAAAATTATCTTACTCCCGATACTATGCCGCTACCCGACCTGACCGATGCCGAATTAATGGAGTCGCGCAAACTGCTTCTGCATTTTGCGCGGCTTCAATTGCCCGACCATCCTGATTTGGCTGAAGATTTAGTACAGGAAACATTGCTGTCCGCATACAGCGCAGGCGACAGTTTTCAAGGCAGGGCGCTTGTCAACAGCTGGCTTTTTGCCATATTGAAAAACAAAATTATTGACGCATTACGTCAAATCGGGAGGCAGAGGAAAGTCTTTACCGCACTGGATGACGAGCTGCTGGATGAAGCATTTGAAAGCCATTTTTCCCAAAACGGGCATTGGACGCCGGAAGGGCAGCCGCAACATTGGAACACTCCGGAAAAATCATTAAACAACAACGAATTTCAAAAAATTCTGCAAAGCTGCCTATACAACCTGCCTGAAAACACCGCACGGGTATTTACCCTGAAGGAAATACTCGGTTTTTCATCCGACGAAATACAACAAATGTGCGGTATCAGCACGGCCAACTACCACACCATTATGCACCGCGCCCGAGAATCATTGCGCCAATGCCTGCAAATCAAATGGTTCAACCAAAAAAACCCGAAGTAAACGTTATGAAAAAATGCCGCGATATTGCCCTGCTTCTTTCCAAACATCAGGAACGGGAAACCACCCCGGGCGAGAAGATTTCCATATACACACACCTGCTGTTCTGTCCGTATTGCCGGGAATATAAAAGACAACTTCAAACCATCAAAATATCACTGGCAAAAACAACCCAAACTTCAAAATAAATGCCGTCTGAAAGGGCTTCAGACGGCATAAGCTGACGGAAACAAATCAAACCGATTTACTGTTATCGGCAGTTCATCCATAATACACACTTCAAAAGCAGCATATTTCCCCATACGGAATGTATAAATACGCAAAATACGAAGGCTGCATCAATTTGCCATATTTGCTTTATTTGCCTTATTTCACAGACGGCACTACCCCTCCCGCCCAACCCGTTCCTTTCTGAATGAGCGGATTTCAATGATTAAGGAAACCTTAATGCGCCCAATCTTCCTATCTTTCGTTTTACTCCCTATATTACTAACCGCCTGCAGTACACCGGACAAGTCTGCCAGATGGGAAAATATCGGCACGATCTCAAACGGCAATATCCATACATATATCAATAAAGACAGCGTGAGAAAAAACGGAAATCTGATGATTTTCCAAGATAAAAAAGTTGTTACCAATCTAAAACAAGAACATTTTGCCAACACCCCCGCATACAAGACTGCCATTGCCGAGTGGGAAATCCATTGCAACAACAAAACATACCGCTTAAGTTCGCTACAGTTGTTTGATACAAAAAACACGGAAATTTCCACACAAAGCTACACAGCCTCTTCCCTCCGCCCGATGAGCATCCTGTCCGGGACATTAACTGAAAAACAATATGAAACCGTATGCGGAAAAAAACTCTGATTTCAACTTATACACAAACTTATCCATAAGCCTTATTATAAAAATGCCGTCTGAAATACTGAAATACTGAAATATCAGCATTTCAGACGGCATTTTGCCATTCCATGAAAATTATCCACAAAAGTTATCCACATTATTTTTTAAAACCGGCTTCTATCCGAAATATAAACCTGCTATATAATTTCACTATCCAAACGTAAATTGTTCCATTGATACACAAAACTGCTTGCCCCCATAATTTTGATAAAGCATTTTTTGTATTCCCGGCTCCGTCCCATAACCAACACAGCCTCTAAAAAATAATCGCTTGTTTTGACACCGATACACTCATACAGATACAGAAATTTAAGAAAATAGCCTTGTGTATTGACCATCTCAAGCAATTCAGAAAAATCAAGAAATTTTCTGACCGTAAACAAACGTTTCCCTAAAAAGACGATGTCTTCAAAAATATCGACCAAATAATCATCTTCGGCGTTTTCATTTTCATGGGTTAAAACAACACGGGAAAAATCTGTTTTCAGATGCTTTCCCACTTGATTGTTTGGATTGTTGTTCAGAACGATAAAACCGTCCTCAAAATTAAAGCAGACGTTGCGTCCTTCTACCTTTATCTCTGTGCAATAACAATCATGTAGAGAAATACCATCCGAAAAATTTTTTCTTTGTGTATGCAAAAAAGTTTTCATTCAAGCAACCATATCTAACGCAAACGTTTACCTGTTTCCCCGTCAATAATCTGACTCGGCGATTTCTGCCTGCCGATTCTCCCACCAACAATCCACACATCACGTCCGAATTGCCTTCTGACTTCCCTCTCCGTCCGACACGCGCGTTTGCCTGCGCGGTTGCACGAAGTCGAGACCAAAGGCGTTTGCAAAGCCTGACACAAGCGGCGCGCACCTACATGGGCGGGAACCCTGACCGCCAACTTGCTGCGCTGTTTCCCGCGTAACTCAGGTAATACGCAGGATTTGGCAGATAATAGGAACGTTTTAGGGGCGGGCCATTCTTTTCTAAGCATAGCCTGCAGATTTTCAGACGGCATTTGAAGTAAAGGCTGCAACTGTTCAAATTGATTCCCGATGACAATCATACCCTTGTGTTGCGGCCTTTTTTTCAAATGCGCCAACTTACCGAGTGCTTTGGCTAATGTCGGAAGACACCCCAAGCCATAACAAGATTCGGTCGGATAAGCGACCAAACCACCTTTTTTCAAATAAACGCTTAACTTACGTTGCGCTGATGCTGCGATAATTCTCGGAAATAACATAATATAAAATGCCGTCTGAAGCGTATCAGTCATACTTGGCTTCAGACGGCATCATCCTCTTTCTAATTAACGGTTAATCGCTTTATCGGCAATGTCTTTACGGTATTGCATCCCGTCGAAGCTGATTTTTTCCAATGCGCCATACGCCTTGGCTTTGGCTTGAGCCACATCGTCGCCCAATCCTACGACACACAATACGCGTCCGCCGTTGGTCAATACGTCGCCTTTCTCGTTTGCCGTTGTGCCAGCATGGAATACTTTGCCTACTTGGTTAGCGGCATCCAAACCGGAAATAACATCGCCTTTTTTGGGCGTTTCGGGGTAATTTTGCGCCGCCAGTACCACGCCCACGGCAGTTTGCGGACTCCATTCCGCGGTTACACTATCGAGTTTGCCGTCTATTGCTGCTTCGACCAAATCCGCCAAGTCGCTGTTCAGACGACTCATAATCGGCTGGGTTTCGGGATCGCCGAAACGGCAGTTAAACTCAATCGTATAGGGTGCTCCGCTTTGATCGATCATCAAACCTGCGTACAGGAAACCGGTGAACTCATATCCTTCCGCTTTCATCCCCGCTACGGTCGGCAAAATAATCTCGTTCATCGCACGCTCGTACACAGCAGGCGTTACCACAGGCGCGGGACTGTACGCACCCATACCGCCCGTATTCGGACCTTTGTCTCCGTCTAAAAGACGTTTGTGGTCTTGACTGGTCGCCATAGGCAATACATGATTGCCATCAACCATAACGATAAAGCTCGCTTCTTCGCCTTGCAGGAAATCTTCAATCACAACGCGCGCGCCGGCATTGCCCATTTTATTGCCCAACAACATATCGTCAATCGCAGCATGCGCTTCATCCAAAGTCATTGCCACAATCACGCCTTTACCTGCCGCCAAACCATCGGCTTTGATGACGATGGGCACACCTTTCTGATTGACGTAATCATGTGCGGCATCGGCATTTTCAAAGGTTTGATATTGCGCGGTTGGAATGTTGTATTTCGCCATAAATGCTTTGGCGAAATCTTTAGAACTTTCCAACTGAGCCGCATATTGTGTCGGACCGAATATTTTTAGCCCTGCAGCACGGAATTCATCCACAACACCCGCCGCCAAAGGTGCTTCAGGACCGACGACGGTAAAAGCAATATTTTCTTTGTGGCAAAATTCGATTAAATCCCGATGCGCGGTCAAGGCGATGTTTTGCAGCTTGGGTTCAATCGCCGTACCGGCATTACCGGGCGCAACAAATACTGTTTCCACTTTGGGCGACTGCGCCAATTTCCAAGCCAGCGCATGTTCGCGACCGCCATTACCGATAACCAGCAGCTTCATACCATATCCTTGATAAATATATACTTTTAACGAAAACTTGACACAAAGGAACTTTTATCCTGTTTGAAGAAATTTTGGTGAAATCAAATAAAAACCACTTCAGCCCCTCTGCAACCTATTCAACTTATCCACAAAATTAAAAAAGGACGAGCAACCATGCAAAAACGTATTGATGAAATCCAAAGCAAATACCGCGAATGGTGTTATTTACTACCGCAACTGGAAGAAAACATCCGCTGTTGGAAATATGCCGTCGCTTTAATTCGCGATATGGATAATTTCTACACCCACGAATATCAGGCGTGTCATCAGGTTATTGAAGACGGGGCAGAACTGGATTTGAGTACGGAAGGCGAATACAGCATTATGAGTGAAGATGCGCTATGGAACGCGCTGGGCGAATTCCATCAATTGGCTTGGCTACATTTGCGCTCCAGCGTCGATGCCTTGGACAGATATACGCAAGAAGATTAATCAGCGAAGAGGTCGTCTGAAAACCCTAAGATGTGGATTTTCAGACGACCTTTCATTCAAAAGGCTTTTCCATATTTACTTCAATCTGCCGAGTATTCTTCCAAGCCGAAACACAGGCCTCATAATTTGCCAACGACAAACTTACCGTCAATCGGCAATCCAACTGTAAATCCTGCTCGAATATATCCGCCTGATGTTGTTTAGCGATGCGTATCGCTTCATTCAAAAACGGATATTCACATCTCAGCCAAACGGTTTCTTCAATATTCTTTTCAATCACTTCCGCAATCGCCAACGCCTGAGCCGTCGCCTCTTTGTACGCATGTATCAGACCTGGAACGCCCAATAAAGTACCACCGAAATAGCGGACGACCACGACCAAAACATCGGTGATACCCACCGAATCAATCTGTCCCAAAATTGGTCGCCCAGCACTTCCTGATGGCTCTCCATCATCGTTGGCACGAAATTGCATACCATCCACGCCCAAACGATAGGCATAACACCAGTGTCGTGCTTTATGATGTTCTTCCTTTAACGGATCGAGGTATTTTTTCACATCAGCCAATGTCCGAATCGGATAGGCAAATGCAATAAAACGGCTGCCTTTATCTTTAAACTCAGCCTGTGTCGGGGAAGTAATGGTTTTATAAGTCGTAATCATGCTGAAATGTTTTCAGACGACCTCATTAATACAAGGTCGTCTGAAAGTTTCACGTGAAACATCATTTTTTCAATACTTCTGTTAATTGTGGAACAATTTCAAATAAATCGCCAACCAATCCGTAATCGGCTACATTGAAAATCGGCGCATCGGCATCTTTGTTGATTGCGACAATCACCTTACTGTCCTGCATACCAGCAACGTGTTGAATCGCACCTGAAATACCGATTGCAAAATAGAGTTGCGGCGCAACCACTTTACCGGTTTGTCCGACTTGAGCATCGTTTGGCGCATATTCGGCATCAACTGCCGCACGGGATGCACCGATTGCCGCACCTAAAACATCCGCCAACGGTGTCAGCACTTCATTAAATTTTTCCGCACTACCCAACGCACGACCACCGGAAACAATCACTTTTGCCTGAGTCAGTTCGGGACGATCGGAATGGGAAAGCTGACGGTTAACAAAACGACTCAGGTTTTGGGCAGGGGTTGTTTCAATATTAATTACCTCAGCATTACCACCTTGCACCGCCGCTGCGTCAAAAGCCGTCGCACGGAAGGTCAGCACCAATTTTTCCGCATTGGCTTGCACGGTTTCAAATGCATTACCTGCATAAATCGGACGTACAAAAGTCGTGTTATCTACAATCTCGGTCAAATCAGAAATTTGCGGTACGTCTAATAAGGCGGCTACGCGGGGCAAAAGGTTTTTACCGAATGTGGTTGCCGTTGCTGCAACATAGCGGTAATCCGCCGCCAATTTGACAACCAGCGGAGCCAACTCTTCAGCCAAACCTTCAGCATAATGGGCAGCATCTGCAACCAAAACTTTTTCCACTCCCGCTACTTGCTTCGCGAACTCCACGACGGACGATGCGCCGTTTCCGGCAACCAATAAATCGACTTTGCCTAGTTTTGCGGCAGCGGTAACAGCATGCAAAGTGGCAGGATTCAACTGTTTGTTGTCGTGTTCGGCAATAATCAATACGCTCATTTCAGTCTCCTCAAATCACTTTGGCTTCGTTTTTCAATTTTTCAACTAATTCGGCAACGCTTGCTACTTTTACGCCTGCCTGACGCGCTTTAGGCTCGGCGAATTTCACCGTTTTCAGACGAGGTGAAATGTCGGCAACCAAATCGGCAGGAGCCAGTTTTTCCAAAGGTTTTTTCTTCGCCGCCATAATATTGGGGAGTTTGACGAAGCGCGGCTCGTTCAAACGCAAATCTGCACTGATAACAGCGGGCAATTTCAATGCTATGGTTTCTTCGCCGCCATCAATTTCGCGCACAATCTGTACTTCATCACCTTCAATTTGTACTTTTGAAGCAAACGTACCTTGTGCCGCATTCAGCAAAGCTGCCAGCATTTGCGCCACTTGATTGGCATCGTCATCAATCGCTTGTTTACCCAAAAAGAAAATTTGCGGATTTTCTTTGTCCGCAACAGCTTTCAGCAGCTTGGCAACTGCCAGCGGCTCTAATTTCACATCAGTTTCAATATGAATGGCACGGTCGGCACCCATAGCCAAAGCGGTACGCAAGGTTTCTTCGCATTTTTTCTCACCCAAAGAAACCGCTACGATTTCGCTTACTTTTCCGGCTTCTTTTAGTCGAACAGCTTCTTCCACAGCAATTTCGTCAAACGGATTCATCGACATTTTGACATTACCGATATCTACATCCGAACCATCGGCTTTTACACGAACTTTGACGTTGTAGTCTACTACGCGCTTTACCGCGACCAGTGCTTTCATTGAATTCTCCCAAAAAGAACGTTGCTTTCACTATTCAGCGAAGCCAAACCTTCTTCCCTATAAAATCAAATCCGTTTTTTCTTAAAAACGAATTCATTCAGAAATCTTTCAGATAATGCTTGCCGATTATACCATTTTTAAAGCATTTACTCAGGCTAGTAGATATACATTCTTATGCTTAACAAACTGAAAAATATCAGGTGCTATATCAGTTTCAGACAACCCTTTAGCCTTTGTCTGCTGCAACACAATCCATCAACGTTTGATAAACCAAATCTGCGGTCGGAATCTGCCCAATATTACCCAAATTTTTTGCAACAACTGAAACTTGAACGCCTGTTTTAATCGGATCGGTATCGGTATAAATCCCGACCACAGGTTTTTCCAAGGCGTTCGCCAAATGCAGCAAACCGGTATCCACACCAACTATTCCGACCGCGTGTTTCAACAGGTACGCCGCCTGTAATAAATTTATTTTAGCGCACACTATGGCAAACGGCAGCCCGTCTGCAATCTGTTCCGCACGCGCTTTTTCAGCCTCGTTTCCCCAAGGCAAATAAACATTGCATTGTTGTTTTTGATTCAGTTTTTGCAGCAACGCCCGCCAGTTTTCCACAGGCCATAACTTACTATCCCGACTGGTCGCGTGCAAAACCGCATAATACGGCTGCTCTAAATTTTTCAGACGACCTGCTTCAGGAACAGTCAAACCAAATACCTGCGTTTCAGGCATCACATACCCAAATACTTGGGCAAACAGCTCTCGGTTGCGCCAAACGGCATTTTTTCCCTTCGGTACAGCGTATGTTTTCTCATACACAACCGCAGCCAGTCCCTCACGCGCGCTATTTTTATCCAAACCATAAATAGGGGATTTTGCCATTTTGGCGAAACACGCGCTTTTAATCAGACCTTGACTATCCAATACAAAATCAAATACTTCCTGCCGCAAAGTCTGTTTCAGACGACCTATTTCTCGCCAAGTTTCAGCCCGAAAGAGATGTTTGCGCCATTGCCGCCATCTCATTACATGGATTTTTTTTACAAACGGATGCAGGCGCGCAATATCTACAAATCCAGCTTCACACAGCCAATGGAGTTCCACATCAGGGCATTGTCGCGCCAAATCCTCGATTGCGGGCAAAGTGTGAATTAAATCGCCCATACTGGACAAGCGGACAAGCAAAATTTTCATATTCTAAGAAGTATGTTTCACGTGAAACAATTTTAACTTATTGATTATTAATATATTTTTTAATTTCTTCGGCGTTTTTTAAGATGACGGCACCGGCAGAACGCATTTCCTGCCATGCCGTTTCAATGGTATCCGGCGCAATACCCCGACAAGCCGCTTCATTGACGATAACCTGCCAACGACCACCTTTGAGCAACTGCAAAACCGTTGTTTTAACACAATAATCCGTAGCCAAGCCACCGACAATGACCATATCCGTATTTTGACAACGCAGCCACTCAATCAATCCAGTGCTCAGTTTTTGCTCAATATCGTGAAAACACGCGCCGTAAGGATGCAACTCAGGATCAACGCCTTTCCAAACGCAATAATCGTATTCTTTGGCAGAAGGCAGCCCGTCCAACAATTCATAGCCGCGCGTACCGACCATTGCATGAGCCACCCAAGTCAAATCCGCATCGGGCAAACCTGTCGGCTTCAACATATCAACAGAGTTATCCACAAGCCATTTCGCCGCCGCATGATGCGCATCTTTCGTCATTACGCGCAAATCCGCCAAAGCGGCTTGGGCATTCAACTCTTCGACAATCAAATGCCCCTCGTTTACAGGCAGCTCATCAGGACACAAAGGCGTAAAAGTTTTTTGTGCATCAACATCAATGGAAACAATCATCTCATTACTTCTTCACTTAAGATCGTCATTCTCTATTTTATGAATAACAAAACTCTTACCTTCTTTATTTAAGGAGTACAATTCATCTAGGTGGATATGATATGTCATATCCACCTCCTCCATTTTAGCTATACCTAAGATGCTCCTTGCTAGAAGCTGTAATCCGATTTTATTACCCAAAATTTCAATCTCACCTCCTATAGGTGAGATCTGAAAGGAAAGATAACAACCTGACTTGGGTGTAATATACGGGATTCCCTCTTCGTTATAGCGAACCGTTATGCTTCTTTTTTTATCAACACTCCAATGCCTTTTTTAAGAGCGTCTTGGGCACGAGGATTCTGTGCTACTTTATTTCAACACGATTAAAATGCCCTGTATTATAACAAATTACTGCCCGAAAGCGGTAAAACCGGCTGTGATAAGATAAGGTTTTTCCAAAAAACTTATCCACAATCTTATGACTTATACCATCACCCCCATCGCCATCACCCGATCGCCCTACAAACAGAAATTCGGCATCGCCCGCCAGCCCGGATTGGTTCCTGCCGCAGAAATCTGCATCGAGCTGAATCCCGAATTTACCGCAGACAGCGTACGCGGATTGGAACATTTCGATTATGTGTGGATAAGTTTTATCTTTCACGGCGTATTGGATGAAGGCTGGGCGCAAATGGTGCGCCCGCCACGGCTCGGCGGCAAACAAAAAATGGGCGTATTCGCCACGCGCAGCCCCCACCGCCCCAATCACCTCGGACTGTCACTCTTAAAACTCGAACGCATCGAAACCGGCAAACCCGTCCGCCTCTATTGCAGCGGCGCAGACCTGTTGGACGGCACACCAATTATCGACATAAAACCCTACATCCCCTTTGTCGAATCCAAACCCGATGCCGCATCCGGTTTCGTCAGCGGCAAACCCGTAGAGTTGGAAGTCGTTTGGCAGGAAAACATCGGCGCGGAAAATTTATCTGCAAACACCAAAAACCTTATCAGCCAAAGCATTGCCCAAGATCCGCGCCCCGCCTATCAGAATATTCCCGAACGGATTTATGTGATGAATATTGCGGATTACGAAATCAGGTTTCAAATCAAAGGAAACCGCGCGACGGTTATTGGGATAAGTGTTGTGTGAAATTTTATTCACAATTCTATTAAAAAAGGTCGTCTGAAAAATTTTCAGACGACTTTTTTTTAAATTATCAACTCTTTTTTGATTGCTACCGCAATCTCATAAGCTAAATTAACAGGTACAGCATTACCTATCATTTTGTACGCATCATTAATATTTTGATAGATAAATTTAAAATCATCAGGAAAGCCTTGAACCCTCGCTACTTCACGCACAGTCATCCTACGATAAAGAGCTTCTTTTCCAACTACAAAACGGTAGTCATTTAGTCCATGTTTCTCCATTTTTGGAGCTTGTGGATGAAGCTGGCATTGCCGCCCCGAAGCCTGAACTGTAAATGCTTGTTCATGCCATGCTTTTACACGGTTCCTGCTCATAAAAATTGGGGAAAAACTACCTATAAAATATTCGTTGTTATTAATAGCATTAGGATTAGCTTTATTTTGAAAAGCCGCAGGAACGGCTGTATCTTGTAAATCCCAAATAATATCCTTCAATGTTATCTTATCTTCATCTTTAACTGTCGAACCTGTTGGAAATGAGAATTTGATTTTCAAATCTTTACGAAAACCAATATAGAAGACTCTCTTACGTTCTTGAGCCACACCATAATCTTTGGCATTTACCATAGTCAGGCTTACATCGTACCCACATTCATCAAACATTTTCAGTAAATTTTGTACCGCTTCATTATGGCGGTTTGCAAGCATACCGCTAACGTTCTCAGCTAAAAAGAACTTAGGCTGCTTACTTTTCAAAATACGGATATAGTCGAAAAACAATTGACCCCGCTCATCATCAATACCTCGCAAAGCCCCTGCTTCCGACCATGACTGACAAGGAGGACCTCCGATAATACCATCGATTTCATCAGGAAAATCTTCTTCCTTAATACTACGTATATCGCCTTCAATTAAATGTGTTTTAGGATGATTAGCCTTAAATGTTGACCAAATAGTTTTATCATATTCGTTTGCAACAGGCACTTCAAATCCTGCTTTTTCAAAACCTAAATCTAAACCACCACAACCGCTAAATAAACTAATTATCTTCATCTGTTCCTTTCATTGAAAAATATTACAATCTTGCGTGTTTTTATCATTTAAATCATCTGTATTTTGAACACCTAAGTTAATTAGGCATTGTTTTAATTGTTTCGCAACTTTATTCCCATTACATTGAAATGGTTTATCAAAAATCAATTCATGAGTCAGTTTTCCATTAACAACTTCCCATTTTACTTGAACTGCAAGTGGTCTATCTCCATCAAATTTATCTTCGAAACTTCGATAATTAAGTGCTTTACAGGCAAAATAAATATTAGGATTATTCCTAACATATTCATCTAATGAAACAATTTTATCCAGTATTTCTTCAGTAGACGAAAATTCGTCTCCTATCAGAATATAATTCGCAACACCAGAGTTTGGAATAATTACCCCATTTACACTCGCATTTTTCTTTTCTTCATCTAGATTATTACCTACGTAAATATCTAATAATTGTTCAGTAGTTAAATCTACTTTATCTGATAATTCTCCGTTTAATTTATTAACAAGTTCAAACTTCCAACCAAGCGTAATAGATCCATTGTCTGTCCTACCCTTGCTTTTTTTAAAAATTAGATTTTTATCTAAAAATTTCCTACGAATATTTGTTGTTGAACTTTGAATAATTTCTGCCCAATTATTTCCAAAAATTATTTCAGCTCGGTCTGCTTTAATTTTATTTTCTACAAAATCAGCATTA
>ADBE01000028.1 GCA_000176735.1 Neisseria polysaccharea ATCC 43768
AAATCAACCAATATCTGACCGAGAAAAAACGCTTGGAAGTTGAAAAAGTCGAAGCGGAGAAAGCGGCGGCAAACGTTGAAATTATCGAACAGCAGCCTAAAACGGATACGGGCGTGTTTAAGCCGGAGTAAAAGGACAATGCCGTCTGAAAGTTTTCAGGCGGCTCATTCTGCAGAGATGTGCTATGTACAAAACAATAGATTTATTTTCAGGCATTGGCGGAATACGCCTAGGCTTTGAAAAATACGGGTGCACCAATGTATTCTCATCGGAATGGGACAAATATGCCCGACAAATGTATGAAGCAAACTTTGGAGAAAAACCTTTTGGCGACATTAACGGCATCGATCCTTCAGATATTCCCGATCATGATATTCTGCTTGCGGGATTTCCGTGCCAACCTTTCAGTATCGCAGGTAAGGGATTGGGATTTGAAGATACGCGCGGGACATTGTTTTTCAATATTGCCGAAATCCTGAAAACCAAACAGCCGAAGGCTTTTCTTCTGGAAAACGTTAAGCGGCTGACTACGCACGATTCGGGCAGGACTTTCCGTATTATTTTAGAAACCCTTAAACAGCTTGGTTATACGGTTTATTTTAAGGTTTTAAATACTTTGGATTTCGGATTGCCGCAAAAACGCGAAAGAATTTATATTGTTGGTTTTTCAGACAACATCCCTTTTTACTTTCCCGAACCCATAAACCAATATCGGCCATTGGGCGATCTGCTGGAAAACGATCGAGATGTCGAACCAAGCTATTTTTTATCAGATGCCTTGAAACAAAAACGTTTGGCAGCCTTAAAAAAAGCCCCTCCCACCCCATCAATTTGGCATGAAAATATTGGCGGGAATGTTTCCGCACTTCCATATTCCTGTGCCTTAAGGGCCGGGGGAAGTTACAATTATTTGGTGGTAAACGGAGTAAGAAGGCTAACAGGAAGGGAAATGTTAAGATTACAAGGTTTTCCCGATGATTTTGAAATCAATATCCCCTACTCGCAAGTCAGGAAAGTCGCTGGAAATTCTGTATCCGTCCCTGTAATAGAAGCCATCGCGGAAAATATGCTCGCTTCTCTTTCCGGCAAGGTCGAACAAAAAGGGCAATTGGATTTATTGGAGGCAGGATGACGTTTGAAGAACAACAAGCCAAAGAAGCATTGGACGGCATTATCAAAAAATCCCGTATCCACCTTTATAAACCCATTCAAATTGCAGAAATTTTATATCATGACCGTTGTATAAAACAGTTGGATTTTTTAAATTTAGATACTTACCGCAACCAATCTAAACGCTGGAGGGATGAAATCTGCCGTCGGTTTTTAGGGCGGATTTCTACTTCATCGGCAAAATTCCAAGATAATCTGTTTGAAAAAAATGCAATGCCGCCTGAAAAACTAGCGGTATTGGGAACATTAAACAGACAGTCGGACGGCGGGGTAGAATCGTACATTTATAAACAGTTTTTCAATCGTTTTTCCCAAATGAGCGAAGCATTGGCTTATGTCGGCAATACAGACAGATACTCCTTCCAACTGTCTGAATTTCTAAATTTATTTTGGCTCGAGCCGGGATTGAAAAGAAGTATAGACAAGATATATGAAATCGTTGTTTATGCGTTGTTTGATGCATTGGTTTCAGAATTAGGCATAACGGTTTCAATTGATTTTCCTAAGGAAAACCTGTTTTTATGGGAGGAATATCAAGATTTTGCCGAAAAAATTGTCTCTATTCCCCAAAATGGGCATTTAAAACTTCCTGCAAAAATCCATCGTGTAGGCGTAACCAATGCTGCCGATAGAGGGTTGGATATGTGGTCTAACTTCGGATTGGCCATACAGGTCAAACATCTCTCTTTAGACGAAGAGTTGGCAGAAGATATTGTATCCTCCATTAGCGCAGATAGAATTGTCATTGTCTGCAAAAAGGCAGAACAATCGGTGATTGTTTCATTACTGACGCAAATAGGCTGGAAAAGCCGAATTCAAAACATCGTAACTGAGGATGATTTGATAAGTTGGTACGAAAAAGCATTGAGAGGCCAATATCCGATTGCAGAAGCGTTGTTGGAAAATATTAAAACTGAAATTATGCGTGAATTTCCTGCCGTTAATGAAGCCAATGAATTTTTAGATTTCGCCCAAAATCGCGGATATGACATTAATGTTACTCATTTCTAAACTTACTTGATGAATATGACCACCATCTACAACACCCTTACCCGTCAAAAAGAACCCTTCACTCCCATCGACCCTGAAAACGTGCGTATGTACGTTTGCGGCATGACCGTTTACGACTACTGCCACTTAGGCCATGCCCGTGTGATGGTGGTGTTCGACATGATTGCCCGCTGGCTGCGCGAGTGCGGCTATCCGCTCACTTATGTGCGCAACATCACCGACATCGACGACAAAATCATTGCCCGTGCGGCTGAAAACGGCGAAACCATCGGCGAACTGACCGCGCGTTTCATTCAGGCGATGCACGAAGATGCCAATGCTTTGGGTGTGTTGCGTCCGGATATTGAGCCGAAGGCAACGGAAAACATTCCGCAAATGATTGCCATGATTGAAACCCTGATTCAAAACAGCAAGGCTTATCCTGCCGCCAACGGCGACGTTTACTATGCCGTGCGCGAGTTTGCCGCTTACGGACAATTATCCGGCAAATCGCTGGACGACCTGCGCGCAGGCGAGCGTGTGGAAGTGGACGGTTTCAAACGCGATCCGCTTGATTTTGTGTTGTGGAAAGCGGCGAAAGCAGGCGAGCCGGCATGGGAAAGCCCGTGGGGCAATGGCCGTCCGGGTTGGCATATCGAATGCTCTGCCATGAGCGAAAACCTGTTAGGCGATACCTTCGACATCCACGGCGGCGGCGCGGACTTGCAGTTCCCGCACCATGAAAACGAAATCGCCCAAAGTGTCGGTGCCAGCGGTCATTCCTGCGGCCATAACCACGCGCAAACCCATTACGGGCAAAGCATCGCCAGCCACGTCAAATACTGGCTGCACAACGGCTTTATTCGCGTGGACGGCGAAAAAATGTCCAAATCGTTGGGCAACTTCTTTACTATCCGCGAAGTGTTGAAACAATACGACCCCGAAGTCGTGCGTTTCTTCATCCTGCGTGCCCACTACCGCAGCCCGTTGAACTACTCCGACGCGCATTTGGACGACGCGAAAGGCGCGTTGACCCGTCTATACACCACCTTGAAAAACACGCCTGCCGCCGCGTTTGATTTGTCCGAAAATGCCAACGGCTACACCCGCCGCTTCTATGCCGCCATGAACGACGATTTTGGCACGGTTGAAGCCGTTGCCGTGTTGTTCGAACTGGCAGGCGAAGTGAACAAAACCAATGATGCGCACCTCGCCGGCTGCCTGAAAGCCTTGGGTGGCATCATCGGTCTGCTGCAACGCGATCCGATCGAGTTCCTGCAAGGCGGCGCGGTTTCAGACGGCCTCTCCAACGAAGAAATCGACGATTTGATTGCCCGCCGCAAACAGGCGCGCGCGGATAAAAACTGGGTGGAATCTGACCGCATCCGCGACCTTCTGAACGAACACAAAATCATTTTGGAAGACAATGCCGGCGGCACGACTTGGCGGCGCGGTTGAACTGTATCGGAAAGGGCAAAAGTAATAAACATGGAAGATATTATTAATAATATTAAAATCAGATTAAAAGATCTTGGATTTAACCCGGAAGACTTTCTGGAAATAAAAAAATATCTAATATTATCAATAATAAGCAAAATAATTTTAATAGATGGATTTATAGTTTGCATAGAGTACTCTATGAAATTGGATTAAATGATAAAGAATTGGATGACTTATTAAAT
The DNA here is from genome assembly GCA_000176735.1 of Neisseria polysaccharea ATCC 43768. GTDB lineage: Bacteria > Pseudomonadota > Gammaproteobacteria > Burkholderiales > Neisseriaceae > Neisseria > Neisseria polysaccharea. The sequence goes on from ADBE01000028.1 coordinate 3,843, forward strand.
AAATTACTAGATTATGGAGAATAAGATAAGAGGTGTTTTTGTGAAAAGTACCGCCTTTTGCCCTTTTTCCGTTTTCAGACGGCATTTCCCGCTTGAAGCCCCGCCGTTTTCAGCAGGCAGGGTTGAATGGGAAATGCCGGGCGGCGCACCAGGTGCCGCTTTGTGTATGGGAACATTGTGAGAACTTATTTTTATTATGCTTAAAATCATTTCCGCCAACGTCAACGGCATCCGCTCCGCCTACAAAAAAGGTTTTTACGAATACATCGCCGCATCGGGCGCGGACATTGTCTGCGTGCAGGAACTCAAAGCGCAGGAAGCCGATTTGTCTGCCGATATGAAAAATCCGCACGGGATGCATGGCTATTGGCATTGTGCCGAGAAGCGCGGTTACAGCGGCGTGGCGGTGTATGGCAAACGCAAACCCGACAATGTGCAAATCGGTATGGGCATTGAAGAATTCGACCGCGAAGGGCGGTTTGTGCGTTGCGATTTCGGCAGGTTGAGCGTCATTTCGCTTTATTTGCCCAGCGGCAGCAGCGCGGAAGAACGCCAGCAGGTAAAATACCGTTTCCTCGATGCGTTTTACCCTATGCTCGAAGCGATGAAAAACGAAGGACGCGACATTGTCGTTTGCGGCGACTGGAACATCGCCCACCAAAACATCGACCTGAAAAACTGGAAAGGCAACCAGAAAAATTCGGGCTTCCTGCCTGAAGAGCGCGAGTGGATAGGCAAGGTTATCCACAAACTCGGTTGGACGGATATGTGGCGCACGCTTTATCCCGACAATCCGGGCTACACTTGGTGGAGCAACCGCGGGCAGGCGTATGCGAAAGATGTCGGGTGGCGTATCGATTATCAGATGGTTACGCCCGAACTTGCCGTCAAAGCCGTGTCCGCACACGTTTATAAAGACGAAAAATTTTCCGACCACGCGCCGCTGGTCGTGGAGTATGACTATGCTGCCGAATAAGGTTTTGGGTAAATATGATTGGAATGTGGACGGAAAAACAGGAATAGGCGCGGCGTGGGTCGTGGCGGCATTTGTGCTGCCTATGTCGGTGTGGGCGGTGTTTATGCTGGCGCGGATGCAGGGCTGGCTTGCGCCGACCAAGGCAAATCCGACGTGGGCGTTGGTGTGGCTGCTGATTTGCCTCCCCTGCCTGCTGATTGCGTCCAAATGTTTGGGTTGGAAAGGCTGGCGGCGGGTGGTGAATATTTTTGTCTGCCTGACCGTCTGCGCCATATTGAGCGTACCCGCTTCGCTGCTCATCGCCTTTACCCTTCGGGACCTGCTGAAATAGGCGGGGCGGTATGCAGGGTTTTGAACTCGAAGATTTGACGCTTTGGCTGATACGCGATGCGGGGGAGAATCAGATGTGGATAGACCGTTGGGCGGTCAGTTATCCCGTCGTGCAGATGTCCGAAGCATCGGCCGGTCAAAGCATAGGGGAATGGCAGGCAGGGCTTCAGACGGCATTCGAACGGATACAGGGCAGACATATCGCCGTTGTCGCACACGGAGCGGGCGCGGCCGCATTCTTGGCGTGGCTGTATCGGGCAGACATCCTGACACGGAAGAAAATTGCCAACATCATCCTTGTACCGCAGCGTCCCGATATTTTCTCCGATGATGCGGAACACACCTTCCGGCGCGTCCGCTGTCCTTGCCGTGCCGCATTGGTTGTCCCCGAACACGGGGGCGTGCCGCACGGTTGGGCGCAAAAACAGGCAGATACGTGGAACGCCCGCCTTTTGCTGTACCCGCATCCGGGCAGTTTGAACGGCATGCTCGGCGGCTGGCAGTGGGGTATGAAGCTGATGCAGGAAATGTTGCTGGCGTGAACGCTTGCCTTATCGGAATTTCGGTCAACCGGGGTTGCAAGGAAAATGCCGTCTGAACAGGCTTCAGACGGCATTTCCATTCAAACAGGGCTTACAGGCTGCCCAACACGATGCGCAACACGCGGCGTAGCGGTTCGGCCGCACCCCACAAGAGTTGGTCGCCGACGGTGAACGCGCTGATGTATTCGCCGCCCATACCCAGTTTGCGGATGCGTCCGACAGGGACGGACAGTGTGCCGGTAACTTTGGCAGGAGTCAGCTCGTGGATGCTGGCTTCTTTTTCGTTAGGGATGACTTTCACCCAGTCGTTTGCGCCTGCCAAAATGGCTTCGATTTCAGAAACAGGCAAGTCTTTTTTCAACTTCAGAGTGATGGCTTGGCTGTGGCAGCGCATAGAACCGATGCGGACGCACAAGCCGTCGATTACGGTCGGATTGTCGCTGCGACCGAGGATTTTGTTGGTTTCCACGCCGCCTTTCCATTCTTCTTTGGACTGGCCGTTGCCCAAATCCACGTCGATCCACGGAATCAGGCTGCCGGCGAGCGGTACGCCGAAGTTGGCTTTCGGATAGTCTTCGCTGCGCAGGAAATCGGACACTTTGCGGTCGATGTCGAGAATCGCGCTGGAAGGATCGGCAAGCTCGTCCGCCACTTTGGCATGAATCGCGCCCATGCCGCTGATGAGTTCGCGCATGTTTTTCGCGCCCGCGCCGGAAGCGGCTTGATAGGTCATGCTGGTTGCCCATTCGACCAAATCGTTTTGGAACAGGCCGCCCAAAGCCATCAGCATCAGGGAAACAGTACAGTTGCCGCCGATGTAGTTTTTCACGCCGTTTTTGAGACCATTGTCGATGACATCGCGGTTGACAGGGTCGAGGACGATAATCGCGTCGTCTTTCATGCGCAGTGAGGACGCCGCGTCAATCCAGTAGCCGTTCCAGCCGCTGTCGCGCAGGGCTTGGAATACGGATTTGGTGTAATCGCCGCCTTGGCAGGTAACGATGATGTCCATTTTTGCCAGCTCGGCAACGTTGTTCGCGTCCAATAATGTTTTAGCCGCCTGACCGAAATCAGGGGCAGCACCGCCGACGTTGGAAGTGGTAAAGAAAAACGCTTCGGGAATGTGGGCGAAGTCGTTTTCTTCTTTCATACGCTGCATCAAAACCGAACCGACCATGCCGCGCCAGCCGACGAAACCTACTTTCATGTGTTGCTCCTTGAGGAAAATCGTTAACAAAATTATGTATGGCGTAAAGGAAGCGTTTTAACGCCGTATTGGGAAAATGTAAAGTTCTTTATCGGGATTTCTTTAAATATTGGCGTTTTCGGTGTCAGGACGGTAGAATCGGGGTCAGTTAAGAACCATTATCAGGAAGAAACATGGAAGAAAGAAACATGGAAGAAAGAAACAACTATATCGGTGTGGCCGGTGTCGGCAGGTCTGACATTCAGGAAATCGAGGTAACGGTTGCCGGTGCCGGAGACCGGATACTTGCGGCCCTGCTGAACCAATTGTTTACCTTTTTGGTTTTGTTGGTGCCGTTTGTCGGACTGATTGCCTTAGTCATCAAGAATGAAGGCAGGATTGGCAGCGGCGAAGAAATGTTCGGGCTGCTTTTTGGCATGACTTCCTTTTGGGTCGGACTGGCGGGCATTTTGGCGTACACCGTCGTTCAAATCTACTATATGAGCAGGGACGGGCAGTCATTGGGTAAGAAAATCATGAGAATCCGCGTGTTGAAAACCGACGGTCGTAATCCTGGTTTTGTCGGTACGGTTTTGGTACGCGAAATCGCATGGTCGGTTTTGGTTGCCATTATTGCCGCCGTTATCGGTCTTGCAGTAGGTGACAACGGAGAAAACGCCATCAACCTGCTGGCATTTCTTGCCAACTTTGTCCTGCTCTTTATGGTCAAACGCGACCGCCGCACGCTTTACGACATACTGGCGGATACGGTTGTCGTCAAGCTGCCCAAATAAACGGACACGGCAAAATGCCGTCTGAAAGCCTTTCAGACGGCATTTTTATCTTCAGAACCGCTCAAGCATCGTGCAGCAAAGCCGCGTGCAGGGTGTTTTCCATCAATGTGGCAATCGTCATCGGACCCACGCCGCCGGGAACGGGCGTAATCATCGCTGCCCGTTCTTTTGCCGTTTCAAATTCCACGTCGCCGCACAGGCTGCCGTCGTCCAAACGGTTGATGCCCACATCGATAACGACCGCGCCGGGTTTGATCCACCCGCCTTTGACAAAGTTCGGAATGCCTACGCCGACGACAAGGATATCGGCCCCGGCAACTTCATCCGCCAGATTTTCGGTTGCGCTGTGGCAGACCGTTACCGTTGCGCGCGCCAGCAGCAGTTCCAAAGCCTGCGGGCGGCCGACAATATTCGACGCGCCGACCACGACCGCTTTTTTCCCCTTCGGATCAATGCCGTAAGCTTCCAAAAGCGTCATCACGCCCTTAGGCGTACACGGGCGCATCAGCGGCATTTTGACCGCCAGCCTGCCGACATTGTAAGGATGGAAGCCGTCCACGTCCTTATCCGGCGAAATACGTTCCAAGACCGCTTGGCTGTCGAGGTGCTTCGGCAGCGGCAGCTGAACCAAGATGCCGTCCACTTCGGAATCGGCGTTCAGGCGGTCGACCAGTGCCAGCAGTTCTTCCTGCGATGTTGATTCGGGCAGCTCGTAAGACAGCGATTTGATGCCGCATTTTTGGCAGGCGGTTTTCTTGTTGCGCACATAAACCGCGCTGGCAGGGTCGCCTCCGACCAAAACCACGGCCAGGCAAGGTGTATGCAGATTGTTCTGTTGGCGTTGCGCCACCGCTTCGGCAACCGCCTGCAGGCGTTTTTGCGAAACTTCTTTACCGTTGATCAGTTGTGCCGACATATCCGTCCTTTTGTTAACCAGGTAGAAAATGCTGAAAATTATCGCATTTTCCGTATATTTTTACAGCAGGATGCGGGAAATAAATTGATCCGGAAATAGGGCTTGGGTTTTGAATCGGGTTAAATGTTTTTCCAAATCAAAATACTATGCCGCTTATACAGGAATTTCAAAAATAAGCGTTGACGTGTTTTCCCCGCCATTGTATGATTCGGTTCTTCAAGTCGGGGCGTAGCGCAGCCCGGTTAGCGCATCTGCTTTGGGAGCAGAGGGTCGTGAGTTCGAATCCCACCGCCCCGACCAATCAATCAGCACGAATCGGCATGAGCGCCCGTAGCTCAACCGGATAGAGCACCGACCTTCTAAGTCGGGGGTTACAGGTTCGATTCCTGTCGGGCGTGCCAAGAATTTGATTGAAAACCGTTTTTATGGTGGCTGTAGCTCAGTTGGTAGAGCCCCGGATTGTGATTCCGGTTGTCGTGGGTTCGAGCCCCATCAGCCACCCCAGATAAAGGCCCGTACTTTTCGGTACGGGTCTTTTTCCGTTTGCGCGTACTGTCCGCACCGTCGTACCGGTGCGGCGGTATGCCGTCTGAAGCGGTTTCCGTATGTCCGGCCCGGCTTTCAGACAGCATTTGCGCCGCCGGCTTTGCCTTTCGTATATGCTTCTGTATCATGTAGGTTTTCTGTCTTTTATGGTTTTTGTCGGAGACTTTGATGGTTGACGCTTGGTCTGTCCCTGATTTTGAATCGAAAATCTGTCCGCCCGAGGCGTTGGCGGCGCGTTTGGCGTTGTTGCCGCGCCCGCTGGTGTTTACCAACGGCTGTTTCGACATCCTCCACAGGGGACACGTTACTTATCTGGCGCAGGCGCGTTCGATGGGGGACGCGTTGGTGCTGGCGTTGAATACCGATGCTTCGGTGCGGCGTTTGGGCAAGGGCGGCGACCGCCCGATTAGTCCCTTGGAGAACCGTGCCGCCGTTGTCGCCGCGTTGGAAAGTGTGGATTTGGTAACGTGGTTTGACGAGGATACGCCGGCGGCGTTGATTGAGGCGGTCAAACCGGAGGTGTTGGTCAAGGGCGGCGATTGGGCCGTGGATAAGATTGTCGGAGCAGTGGAAACGTTGGCGCGCGGCGGCAAGGTGTTTTCAATTCCGTTTCTGCACCAGACTTCGACAACGAAGACTTTGGCAAAAATCCGTGCTGCCGAGGGTGGAAAATGACGGTCTTGAAGCCTTCGCACTGGCGGGTGTTGGCGGAGCTTGCCGACGGTTTGCCGCAACACGTCTCGCAACTGGCGCGTATGGCGGACATGAAGCCGCAGCAGCTCAACGGTTTTTGGCAGCAGATGCCGGCGCATATACGGGGACTGCTGCGCCAACACGACGGCTATTGGCGGCTGGTGCGCCCCTTGGCGGTTTTCGATGCCGAAGGTTTGCGCGAGTTGGGGGAAAGGTCGGGTTTTCAGACGGCATTGAAGCACGAGTGCGCGTCCAGCAACGACGAGATACTGGAATTGGCGCGGATTGCGCCGGACAAGGCGCACAAAACCATATGCGTGACCCACCTGCAAAGTAAGGGCAGGGGGCGGCAGGGGCGGAAGTGGTCGCACCGTTTGGGCGAGTGTCTGATGTTCAGTTTCGGCTGGGTGTTTGACCAGCCGCAGTATGAGTTGGGTTCGCTGTCGCCTGTTGCGGCAGTGGCGTGCCGGCGCGCCTTGTTGCGTTTGGGTTTGGAAACGCAAATCAAGTGGCCAAACGATTTGGTTGTCGGACGCGACAAATTGGGCGGCATTCTGATTGAAACGGTCAGGACGGTCGGCAAAACGGTTGCCATCATCGGTATCGGCATCAATTTCGTGCTGCCCAAGGAAGTGGAAAACGCCGCTTCCGTGCAATCGCTGTTTCAGACGGCATCGCGGCGGGGAAATGCCGATGCCGCCGTGTTGCTGGAAACGCTGTTGGCGGAGTTGGACTCGGTGTTGTTGCAATATGCTCGGGACGGATTTGCGCCTTTTGTGGCGGAGTATCAGGCTGTCAACCGCGACCACGGCAAGGCGGTATTGCTGTTGCGCGACGGCGAAACCGTGTGCGAAGGCACGGTTAAAGGCGTGGACGGACAAGGCGTTCTGCACTTGGAAACGGCAGAGGGCGAACAGACGGTCGTCAGCGGCGAAATCAGCCTGCGGCCCGACGACAGGCCGGTTTCTGTTCCGAGGAAGCGGGAACCGGAACGTTTTTTGCTGTTGGACGGCGGTAACAGTCAGCTCAAGTGGGCATGGGTGGAAAACGGCATATTTACAGCAGTCAGCCGTGCACCGTACCGTGATTTGTCCCGTTTGGGCGCGGAGTGGGCGGAAAGGGCGGATGACCGCGTCCGTATTGTCGGTTGCGCCGTGTGCGGGGAATCAAAAAAGGCACAGGTTCAGGAACAGCTCGCAAGTACAATCGAATGGCTGCCGTCTTCCGCTCAGGCTTTAGGCATACGTAATCACTACCGTCATCCCGAAGAACATGGTTCCGACCGTTGGTTCAACGCCTTGGGCAGCCGCCGCTTCAGCCGCAACGCCTGCGTCGTCGTCAGTTGCGGCACGGCGGTAACGGTTGACGCGCTCACCGATGACGGGCATTACCTCGGCGGGACCATTATGCCCGGCTTCCACCTGATGAAAGAATCGCTTGCCGTCCGAACCGCCAACCTCAACCGCCCCGCCGGCAAGCGTTATCCTTTCCCGACCACCACAAGCAACGCCATAGCCAGCGGTATGATGGATGCGGTTTGCGGCTCGATAATGATGATGCACGGCCGTTTGAAAGAAAAAACCGGGGCGGGGAAACCGGTCGATGTCGTGATGACCGGCGGCGGCGCGGCAAAAGTCGCAGAAGCCCTGCCGCCTGCATTTTTGGCGGAAAATACCGTGCGTGTGGCGGACAACCTCGTCATCCATGGGCTGCTGAACCTGATTGCCGCCGAAGGCGGGGAAGATGAACATATTTAGGGAATACAGAGATGAAATGGTTATTTATCCTTTTGGTTGCGATTAATATTGCCGTATTCGGCGGTACGGTAGGCTACAAACTGACACTGAAACAGGCCGGCAAAATACCGGAGGCACAGAATGCCGCAAACAATTTGCAGGTTCAACCAGTTGCCCCAACTATGCCGGTTGTTCGGAATATTCCGGCATCCGGTTCTGCCGTTCAGGCGGCATCTGAATCGGATACAGGCGTACTGCTTGGTGCAAGCGACATCCTGACCGAAGAACAGGCGGAGCAGTTGCGCTTGAAGAAAGAAGCGGAGCAGAAAAAGCTCAAAGAGAAAAAACAGCGCGAGGAAAAAGCCCGCCGCGAAAAACTCGCCGCCGAAAAGGCGCAGGCGGAACGCGAAAACGGCGCGGCGGATGCCTTATGCGCCGCGCAGGCAAGCCTCACGATGGACGAAGACGACTACCACCGCATCAAAGGACTTCTGGGCAAATGGTCGCACGTTGCCAGCAGGAGCGTTGAAAAACGTACCGCTAAAGCCAAACCTGCCGACAAAACCTATCGCGTCGTCCTGCCCGTTTCCGCCGATGCCGAAAATCAGGCGGCGGAGCTGTCTGCCAAAGGTTTCAACCCCATACCGTTTGACGGCGCATTGAGTTTGGGTGTCGGCAACAGCCGGGAAAACGCCCAAGCCCTGCAAAACCGGCTTGCAGGCGCAGGATTCGGTGGGGCGCATATTGTTGAACGCGCTGCGGAAACCAGCCGGCAGGACGATTCTTTGAGCGTGTCGCGTATGACGGTTTTGTTTACCGGCGTGAATGCCGCCGATGCGGACGAAATCCGTAAAATCACGTCCCCATACGGCAAACTGAGCCTCAAGTCTTGCAAATAGGCGCGAAAGCCGGACAATAAATGCCAAACCCACCGCGAAGGTGGGTTTGGCATTTCGGTTTTGAGTATCTGATATATAAAAAGGGAATGTATGTCTCGTATATGCCGACTCCAAGTGTGAAAGTGAATGATGAGGGAATACAGTGTTTAATGGTTCGGAATTGACGACTTCCGAGTGGTTTTAA
>ADBE01000027.1 GCA_000176735.1 Neisseria polysaccharea ATCC 43768
CGTGCATGGTCAGGTTGCCGTCAACGGAAACAAGTTTTTTGCCGTTGAAGTTGAATTTGGTGGAAACGAAGCGGATGTTCGGATATTGGGCGGCATCGAAGATGTCGGCGGATTTCAGGTGGTCGGTAAAGTGTTGCGAACCGCTTTGCAGGTTGGCAACGGGGATGGTGATGTCGATTTTACCGTCGCGTTTTGCTTGGTCGAACTCGACGGAACCGGTCAGACCGTAAAAACCTCCGACGTTGGTGCTGGTGTTGAAATGGTCGATGGAGAAACGGGCGTTGGCGTGATATTCGTCCACTTTGTAGGTGGCGGCGGAGGCAGTGCCGATGGCGGCGGTTGCGAGCGCGGCGATAATGATTTTTTTCATGATGATCCTTTGTGTGGGCCGGTAAAGGCGTTTATCCTAACATAGGAAGGTATTTGTGGCATTTCCTGCCGGTAAACGGTGGGTTTGCAGGCAGTTGACGAACGGGGCAGGCGGAAAAGGGCAGATGAAAAAGCGCGGTGTTATCCGCGCTTTGTTTTTTACAAGGCGGCGAGTACCGCGTCGCCCATTTCGGAGCAGGAAACGAGTTTCGTGCCTTCTTCGTAAATATCGCCGGTACGCAAGCCTTGTTGCAGCACTTTTTGTACGGCGTTTTCAACTTGTTGCGCGCGCGCTTCGTCGTTGAGGCTGTAACGCAGCAACATGGCGAGCGAGAGGATGGTCGCCAGCGGGTTGGCTTTGTTTTGACCGGCAATGTCGGGAGCGGAGCCGTGTGACGGTTCGTACAGACCTTTGCCGTTTTCATCCAGCGAGGCGGAGGGCAGCATACCGATGGAACCGGTCAGCATAGAGGCTTCGTCAGACAGAATGTCGCCGAAGATGTTGCCGGTGGCAATCACGTCAAATTGTTTGGGTGCGCGTACCAACTGCATGGCTGCGTTATCAACGTACATATGGGAAAGCTCGACATCAGGGTATTCTTTGCCGATTTCTTCAAAGATTTCGCGCCAGAGTTCGGTGGTTTCCAATACGTTGGCCTTGCCGACGGAGCAGACTTTTTTGCTGCGTTTTTGGGCGGATTGGAAAGCGACGTGGGCGATGCGGCGGATTTCGCTTTCGCTGTATTTCATGGTGTTGTAGCCTTCGCGTTCGCCGTTTTCCAAAACGCGGATGCCGCGCGGTTCGCCGAAATAAATATCGCCGGTCAATTCGCGCACAATCAAAATATCCAAACCGGCAACGATTTCGGGTTTGAGCGTGGAGGCGTTGGCAAGCTCGGGGTAGAGGATGGCAGGGCGCAGGTTGGCAAACAAATTCAAGTCTTTGCGAATGGCTAACAAGCCGCGTTCGGGACGCAGCGGGCGGTCAAGATTGTCGTATTGCGGAGAACCGACTGCGCCAAGTAATACCGCATCGGCTTTACGGCAAAGGTTTTGCGTGAATTCCGGATAAGGATGGCCGTATTCGTCGTAGGCTTCGCCGCCCAATGGGGCGTATTCGTAGCCGGCATCCAAGCCTTGTGCGATGAGTTTGTCGAGTACGCGGACGGTTTCGGCGACGATTTCGGGGCCGATGCCGTCGCCTCGGAGGATGGCGATATGTTTGGTCATTTCGGGTTTCCTTATGGGTTGATGTTGAAGGGTTATTTCTTTTGGTATTTATGTGCAATTTCGTGCCAACGGGGTATGGAAATCGATCGGTTGTAGTGTTTTTTATAGGCTTCCTCAAATTTCCTTTTCCATAAGGATGCGTTATGCCGTGTTGCCGGGTTTTGATAAACGGTTTCTTCAATTGCGGAAACAAAATCTTCCAAGCATTCAAACATAGGCATATTCTTTTTATTTATGCTGTACCAAACACCCGGGCGGATTTTATGCACCACGCCTTTTTTGACTTGAAGATTAATTGCCCATCCATCCATACTTCTGGTAATTTGCCATACTTTTTTAAGCCATAAATCCTTGATGGTTACATTGCCGTTGTCGTCCATATCGTAACCGAATATTAAATAATCTACATCCAGCATATAGGGTTTATGAATGATTTCATCAGAATACATTTTAAAATCTGCAATATCAAAACCTGGGCTGGCATTTCGGTTGAACGCCTTTACTTCCAACAATTCCCTACTGCGGTCTTTTTTATTTAAAAAGAAATCGGGGGGCATTTGGGTATTGGTTGAAACATCAAATTCAATTTCCCTTTTTCTCAACCATCCGCCGAGCCATTCCTGAATGATGTTGCCGACAACATCTTTTTGTTTGACGATAATATCCACATCGCCCAAGAAAAATCTAATTTGACCATTAGCCGATAAGATTCTTTCCTCATTCAGCAACTTATCAAATATTTGTTGTGCAGTAAGTTTTACCATTTTATCCCTATCGGTTTATAAAGTATGCAGAAGCCTTTCAGATACCGCCTTAATCACAGGAACGGCAACGGTATTGCCCAATAAATCGTATTTGTCTTTTTTAGGAATATCAAACGAATAATCGTCCGGATAGCCAAATAAGCGTAAACCTTCTTTTCCGGTAAGTGTACGCAAACCGCCGTTGTCAACGACGAAAAGGTGCTCCATATCCATTGCAACTAAGGTTGGCGCGACATCATTTGGGTCTAATATTTTATTGATTTCAAATGATTTTTTACCTGAAACGATATTGTAGCCCTTAGGCAGGGATTCATCTTTGATTCTTCGCCCGCCAATTTTTTGTTTCGGATGCTCCAAAACCAAATAGCCTTTATCTGTCAGGCTGTCCAAAATATTTTGAAGATTGGGGTGTTTATAGAAAGTTGAAATTTGCGCTTTTGTCAAAGGCATCCCATCCATCCAATCGATGCCGATTTCTGAAGCCCATTTTTTCTTCCTCCGTTCTTTTAGAAGCATATTTAATAATTGCTTCTCTTCTTCGGTTACTGTGCCTTTTAATTCAATATCCCAACTGTGGATATTGTTTTTCCCTCCCCGTTTGTCCTTTACTGATTTTCCGTACAGTTCGGACGGGGGAAATTTTTTTAGCAATTTTTTGATGAAAGGACTGCTTTCGGTAGGCAGTCCCGATTCCAAAATATTTTTTAATTTCGGACTTAGAGTTGTTTCAAAAGATAAGTCGGGTTTGGATTTCAAACTGCCTGTCAGATAAATGCGCTTCCTGTTTTGGGGAATGCCGAAATCTTTTGCATTTAAAACTTTCCAAGAAACATAGTAACCCAATGCTTCCAAGGTTTCCAAAATAACGGTCAGGGTGCGCCCTATTTTTTGTGTCGGATCTTTTCTATCGTGCGTTACCAATCCTTCCACATTTTCCAAAATAAAACCTTTTGGTTTTTTTGCCTTTAAAATCCTTGCTACATCAAAGAAAAGCGTTCCCCGCGTATCTTCAAAGCCCAATCTTTTTCCGGCGAAAGAAAAAGCCTGGCAAGGGAAGCCTGCCAACAGGATGTCAAAATCGGGAATATCTCCCGTTTCAATTTTCGTTATATCTCCATACGGCACTTCATCAGGATAGTTTTGCTTCAATACTTCCAAAGCTGCCGGTTTGATTTCTGAGGTAAAAACACATTCGCAAGCAACCGACTGTTTCCGACAGGCTTGTTCAAATCCTTTCCTGATACCGCTCATCCCGGAAAATAAGTCAATAAATTTAATCTGTTGCATATTAAAAATCTAAAAATTTATTTGAAATAGAGCTGTATTGCATTAATTTAGAGCGTTGCTAAGCCCGCTTGAAAGATGAAAGCAATTTATAGCCCCTCTGTTTACATTAGTTGCAGCAATTATATGTTATCAGGAATGCCGTCTGAACGGTCTTCAGACGGCATAGGTTTAACCGTTAAACAGCCAAGGCTGGCTTTGGCGGCGTTTTTCTTCAAAGGCGTGAATTTCGTCAGCGTGTTGCAGGGTCAGGCCGATTTCGTCCAAGCCGTTTAAGAGGCAGTGTTTGCGGTGTTCGGTAATGTCGAATGTGAATGTTTCGCCGCTAGGGGTGGTCAGGGTTTGCTCGGCAAGGTCGATGGAGAGCTGATAGCCTTCTTTGGCTTCAACTTCTTTGAAAAGCCGGTCAACCTGTTCTTCTGTCAAAACGATGGGCAAAAGGCCGTTTTTGTAGCAGTTGTTGAAGAAGATGTCGGCAAAGCTGGGGGCGATGACGGCTCGGAAGCCGTAGTCGTCCAATGCCCAGGGGGCGTGTTCGCGTGAAGAGCCGCAACCGAAGTTCTTACGCGTCAACAGGATTTGCGCGCCTTGATAGCGCGGCTGGTTTAGGGAGAAATCAGGGTTCAGCGGGCGTTTGCTGTTGTCCATACCCGGTTCGCCGTGGTCGAGGTAACGCCATTCATCAAAGGCATTGGGGCCGAAACCGCTGCGTTTGATGGATTTTAAAAATTGTTTGGGGATGATGGCGTCGGTATCGACGTTGCTGCGGTCGAGCGGGGCGACGATGGCGGTAATTTTGGTAAAGGCTTTCATGGGTTTGCGTCTTGTGCTGACGATGCCGTCTGAAACGGTTTCAGACGGCATCGCGAATCGGTTATTCGGTGGCGTTTTCGATTTTTTCGCCGAGATGGGAAATGCCGCGTCCGACGGCATTGCCGCCTTTTTTGACGGCTTCTTTGGTTTTGTCCCAGCCTTTTTCGACAGCGTTGCCTGTTTGTTCGGCGGCGCGTTCGGCGGCGGCCTGTGTTTTGTCAAGGTTGCGGGCGGTGTCTTGTTTCACGCCCTGCCAAGTGCCGGTGCCGGCGCAGGCGGACAAGGCGAGGGCGGACATGGAGGTAATGAAAAGTTTGTTCATGGTTAAACTCCTTGATTTAAATATTAAAGGCGTTTCTGCCTTACGGGACGTATTTCAGACGGCATCAGCAGGAAGACCGCCTGAAAATACTTACGCCATCGTGCGGATGTCGGTAAAGCGGCCGGTTACGGCGGCGGCGGCTGCCATAGCGGGGCTGACGAGGTGGGTGCGTCCGCCGTTGCCTTGACGGCCTTCAAAATTGCGGTTGGAGGTGGAGGCGCAACGTTGTCCCGGAGTCAGGCGGTCGGCATTCATCGCAAGGCACATCGAACAGCCCGGTTCGCGCCATTCAAAGCCGGCTTCGATGAAAATTTTGTCCAAGCCTTCTTTTTCGGCTTGTTCTTTAACCAAACCGGAGCCGGGGACAATCAACACGCGCTGCACGTTGGCGGCTTTTTTGCGGCCTTTGGCGATGGCGGCGGCTTCGCGCAAGTCTTCGATGCGGCTGTTGGTGCAAGAACCGATAAAGACGATATCGACAGGGATTTCGTTTAATGGTGTACCGGCTTCCAAGCCCATGTATTCAAGGGCGCGTTCCATGCCGCTGCGTTTGACTGGATCGGCTTCTTCGGCAGGATTAGGTACTTTGCCGCTGATGTCCAAAACCATTTCAGGTGATGTGCCCCAAGTTACTTGAGGCTCGATGTCTTCGGCTTTGAAGTGGTATTCTTTATCGAATACGGCACCCTCGTCAGACACCAGCGTACGCCAGTACTCGACGGCTTTGTCCCATGCTTCGCCTTTAGGTGCGAAAGGTTTGTCTTTTACATAGTCGATGGTGGTTTGGTCGACGGCAACCATGCCTGAGCGCGCACCGGCTTCAATCGCCATATTGCACAAGGTCATGCGGCCTTCCATGGAAAGGCTGCGGATGGCTTCGCCGCCGAACTCGACGGCGTAACCCGTGCCGCCCGCCGTGCCGATTTGCCCGATGATGTAAAGTGCCACGTCTTTGGCGGTAACGCCCGCTTTTAATTTGCCGTCAACGGCAATCAGCATGGATTTGGATTTTTTCGCAGTAATACATTGGGTCGCCATGGTGTGCTCGACTTCGGAAGTGCCGATGCCGTGTGCCAACGCACCGAATGCACCGTGGGTAGAAGTGTGCGAGTCGCCGCAGACAACGGTCATGCCGGGCAGGGTCGCGCCTTGTTCCGGGCCCATAACGTGTACGATGCCCTGACCTTTGTCCATAAACGGAAAATAGGCGAGTGCGCCAAACTCTTTAATGTTTTTATCCAAAGTATCGACTTGCAGTTTAGAAATCGGGTCTTGGATGCCTTTGTCCCAATCGCCGGTCGGGGTGTTGTGGTCGGCTGTGGAGACCACGCTGTCGATACGCCAGAGTTTGCGCCCCGCCATTTTCAGGCCTTCAAACGCCTGCGGGCTGGTTACTTCGTGAACCAGATGGCGGTCGATGTAAAGCAGGACGGTGCCGTCTTCTTCTTCGCGGACGACGTGGCTGTTCCAGAGTTTGTCGTAGAGGGTTTGTGCTGTCATGATGTTGTTCTTTTGGATAAATGGTGATGCGGATTGGGCGGATTTTAGACGCATTCTTTATACCGCGCAACAGATTTTGTCTAATTTTTGAGTTGGTATTATTTTGTAAACAATTTTAACGAAAAAATTAGACATATTGTCCATTTCAGTAAACAGTTATATCTAAAGAATGATTCGATATGAAAGAATACTTGTCGTCATTCTTTCAAAGGCATTATTATCTGTACCTTGTCAAAAAAACACACAGAGGCAGACGAAAGATGAAATTACCGGTTATGTCGCCCGAACATTCGGCGCAACTTCAGGCGTTTGAGGCAAAAATCCTGTCCAATCACGCCAAAATCGAGGCGTGGTTCCGCACGCAGTGGAACGCGCACCGCCCGCCGTTTTACGGTTCGGTCGATATACGCAATGCCGGTTACAAAATTTCATCTATTGATATGAATTTGTTCCCCGGCGGCTTCAATAATTTGAATCCCAACTTTATCCCGCTGGCGGCGGTTGCTGCGCAAGATGCGGTGCAGCGTGCTTGCGAAACGGCAAAATCCGTATTGATTATTCCTGAAAACCACACGCGCAATACGTTTTACCTGCAAAACGTTTACGCCCTCGGCGAGATTTTGCGTTCGGCAGGGTATGAAGTGCGCTTGGGCAGCCTGAATCCGGAAGTAACCGAACCGGCTGAATTTGAAACCGCATTGGGCGACAAAATCCTGTTGGAACCTTTATTGCGTACCCGCGACCGCGTCCATCTTGCAGACGGCTTTTCGCCTTGCGTGGTTTTGTTGAACAACGATTTGTCCGCCGGCATTCCCGACATCCTCAAAGGCATCGGCCAAACCGTATTGCCTCCGTTGCACGGCGGGTGGACGACGCGCCGCAAAACAGCTCATTTCGGCGCGTACAACCAAGTTGCCGCCGAATTTGCCAAGCTGATTGACATCGACGAGTGGCAGATTAACCCGTATTTTGAAAAAATCAGCGGTTTGGATTTCCAAGGGCGGGAAGGCGAAGATGCGTTGGCAGAAGCGGTAGAACGCGTATTGGCGAAAATCCAAGCCAAATACGACGAATCGGGCATTGCCGACAAACCTTTCGTCATAGTCAAAGCCGATGCAGGCACTTACGGTATGGGCGTGATGAGCGTCAAATCTGCGGATGAAGTGCGCGGATTAAACCGTAAAAACCGCAACAAAATGGCGAAGGTGAAAGAAGGCTTGGAAGTCAGAGAAGTGATTGTCCAAGAAGGTATTTATACTTATGAAACCTTCAACGGCGCGGTGTGCGAACCCGTCGTGTATATGATGGACCGCTTCGTCATCGGCGGCTTTTTCCGCGTACACGAAGGGCGCGGTGCGGACGAAAACCTCAACGCCGGCGGTATGGTGTTTGTTCCGCTGTCCAATAGCATTCCTACCGGTAACGGCGACAATTCCCAAGAAGCTCCCGAAGCCTGCAAACGCGTATTTGAACAATGGGATTCGCTCGGTATGCCGCGCTCTGAAAAAGACTGCGATGTCGATAATGTCCACAACCGCCTCTATGTGTACGGCGTGATGGCGCGCCTGTCGCTTTTGGCGGCGTCCATCGAGTTGGAAGAAACGGCGTAAGACTGTTTTGAAATACAGATGCCGTCTGAAGCGGAAATCCGGTTCAGACGGCATTTCGGATATTTGGCGTGTGGGAACATTTGTTTCAGACGGCATCTTAGACTATTTTAAAAAAGGGAAAACATGAGCATCAAGCAATGGCCGGAAGGCGAAAGACCCAGGGAAAAGCTGTTGGAACGCGGGGCGGCGGCTTTGAGTGATGCCGAACTTTTGGCAATCCTGCTGCGCGTCGGCACGCGCGGAATGAGTGCGGTCGATTTGGCGCGCTACCTGTTGCAGGAGTTCGGCAGTTTGGGGAGGCTGATGAGCGCGGAGGTCGGCAAACTGTCGGCATACAAAGGGATGGGGACGGCAAGTTTCACACAGTTTGCTGTAGTCAGGGAAATCGGGCGGCGGATATTGGCGGAAGAATTGCAGGAAGAAATCACCTTATCCGATCCCGATACCGTTGCCGATTATTTACGCTTTCATTTGGGGCAGGAAAAAGTCGAAGTCAGCGTCGCGCTGCTGTTGAACCGCCAAAACCAACTGATTGCGGTCAGAGAGCTGTCGCGCGGTACGGTTACGGAAAACACGATTTACATCCGCGAAATCGTCAAACTGGCATTGGACGAATATGCCGACAGCCTGATTATCGCACACAACCATCCGGGCGGCTCGCCCGAACCTTCGCAGGAAGACATCATGTTCACAAGGCGGCTGGCACAGGCCATGTCGCTGGTTGATGTGTCTCTGCTTGACCATTTCATCGTAACCTCCCGGAGCGTCTGCTCGTTCAGACAGCTCGGGTTGATGCCCTGACACTCTGTTTTACATGCGGCGGCTCTGATAAAATAGCCGTTTGCACCAAACAGAACATCTATTTGAAACTATGGACACAACACGCATCGTTACCGACATCGACCGCCCCATACTCGTCCCGCCCGGCGGACATAAAAAAGTCTTGCTGCATTCCTGCTGCGCCCCGTGCAGCGGCGAAGTGATGGAAGCCATGCTGGCCAGCGGCATTGATTACACCATTTATTTTTACAATCCCAATATCCATCCGCACAAAGAGTATATGCTCCGAAAAGAGGAAAACGTACGCTTTGCGGAAAAGTTCGGCATCCCCTTCATCGACAAAGACGACGATTACGAAAACGACCGCAAAGAATGGTTTGCCAAAGCCAAAGGCATGGAGTTTGAGCCGGAACGCGGCATCCGCTGCACCATGTGTTTCGATATGCGTTTTGAAAAAGCCGCGCAATACGCGCATGAACATGGGTTCCCCGTCTTTACCAGTTCGCTGGGCATTTCCCGTTGGAAAAACATGAACCAGATTAACGACTGCGGCCGCCGTGCCGCCGCGCCTTACGATGATGTGGTGTATTGGGATTTCAACTGGCGCAGAGGCGGCGGCAGCGCGCGCATGATTGAAATCAGCAAACGCGAAAACTTCTACCAGCAGGAATATTGCGGCTGCGCCTATTCCTTGCGCGATTCCAACGCCCACCGCAAATCACAGGGCAGAATCCCCATCAAACTCGGCGTGCTGTATTACGGGGACGAATCGACACAATACGAACCTGCACCCATCCGGGTGGACAAATAAGCACCCGATGCCGTCTGAAGGTTCAGACGGCATCGGGTTCGGTATCGGCACGGTGAAAGGTTTGCCGGTTTGGCAATCGGCAAGCAGAAACGTGATTTTCAAGTTTGCCGTTTTCATGAAATATCCCGTTGCCAGGGTGAAAGGGCGACATCATGAAATCCCTTGTTATCTGGCTGCTTCTGTTGGGTTCGGCAGCAGGCGTTTTCTACCATACCCAAAACCAATCCCTGCCTGTGGGAGAACTTGTCTATCCGTCTGCACCGCAAATCAGGGGGCAGGACGATGCGTTGCACTACCTCAACCTCATCCGCGCACAAATCGGTTTGCACGTGCTGGCACACGCGCCGGTTTTGGAAAACTCCGCCCGCAGGCACGCACGCTATCTCACGCTCAATCCCGAAGACGGACACGGCGAACACCATCCCGACAATCCGCACTACACCGCACAAAAGCTGACCGAACGCACACGCCTTGCCGGGTATCTCTACAACGGCGTGCATGAAAACATCAGCACGGAAGAAGAAGCCGCCGAATCGTCCGACAGCGACATCCGCACGCAGCAACGCCAGGTTGACGGATTGATGAGCGCAATCTACCACCGCCTTTCCCTGCTTGACCGCCATACCGACGAAGCAGGTGCGGCATTTGTGCGCGAAAACGGCAAAACCATCGTCGTATTCAATCAGGGCAACAGCAGCTTTGAGCGCGCCTGTGCCCGGGGAATGCAGCAGCCGGAAGCAGGACGGAAATATTACCGTAATGCTTGCCATAACGGTGCGGCCGTTTATGCCGACGAAGCCATGCCCGCAACGGAATTGCTTTATACCGTCTATCCGGTCGGAAGCGGCGCGCTGCCTTATTTTTACGGGGAACGTCCCGACCCCGTGCCGGAATATGAAATGACGGGAAATCCTGCCAGCATTGATTTTTCCGAGGCGGCAGGCAAAATTACGATGAAAAGTTTCAAGCTGTATCAGGGTAAAAACGAAATCCGCCCCGTCAGGGTTTTAACCGCCGGCAACGATCCCAACGGCAGGCTGACCGCGCACCAATTCGCGCTTTTCCCGCTCAAGCCTTTGGAATACGGCACGCTCTATACGGCGGTATTCGACTATGTCCGCAACGGACGGCGTGGGCAGGCGAAATGGCAGTTTAAAACCCGAAAACCCGATTACCCTTATTTTGAGGTAAACGGCGGCGAGACGCTTGCGGTTAGAAAAGGCGAAAAATATTTCATCCACTGGCGCGGACGCTGGTGTTTGGACGCGTGTACCCGTTATACCTACCGGCAGCGGCTCGGCAGCCGCCTGTCCATAGGAAGGCACGAGGCGGGCGGCATCGTCTTCAGCGTTGGCGGAATGACGGGCAGCCGCATCACGCTTGCACCGGAAGACAGCCCGGAACGAGGCGTTACCCTTTATTTACAGGATTGAATACATGACAGGCAGAACAGGCCGCAACGGCAGTACCCAAGCGCAACCCGAACGCGTCATGCTGGTGGGCGTAATGTTGGACAAAGACGGTACGGGCAGCAGCACCGCCCGTCTGAACGGCTTTCAGACGGCATTGGCGGAAGCCGTCGAGCTGGTCAAAGCGGCGGGCGGCGATTCCGTACGCGTGGAGACTGCCAAACGCGACCGCCCGCACACCGCGCTGTTTGTCGGCACGGGCAAGGCGGCGGAGCTGTCGGAAGCAGTTGCCGCAGACGGCATCGATTTGGTCGTATTCAACCACGAACTGACGCCGACGCAAGAGCGCAACCTCGAAAAGGAGCTGAAGTGCCGCGTATTGGACAGGGTGGGGCTGATTTTGGCGATTTTTGCCCGCCGCGCCCGCACGCAGGAAGGCAGGCTGCAAGTCGAGTTGGCACAATTAAGCCATTTGGCGGGACGCTTGATACGCGGTTACAGCCATCTGCAAAGCCAGCGGGGCGGCATCGGCATGAAAGGGCCGGGCGAAACCAAACTGGAAACCGACCGCCGATTGATCGCCCATCGGATTAATGTCTTGAAAAAACAGCTTGCCAACCTCAAAAAACAGCGCGCGCTGCGCCGCAAGTCCCGCGAATCAGGCAGAATCAAAACGTTTGCGCTGGTCGGCTATACCAATGTCGGCAAATCCAGCCTGTTCAACCGGCTGACCAAGTCGGGCATATATGCGAAAGACCAGCTTTTCGCCACACTCGACACCACGGCGCGGCGGCTGTACATCAGTCCCGAATGCAGCATTATCCTGACCGATACCGTCGGATTCGTCAGCGATCTGCCGCACAAACTGATTTCGGCATTTTCCGCCACGCTGGAAGAAACCGCGCAAGCCGATGTGCTGCTGCACGTCATTGATGCCGCCGCCCCTGGTAAAGAACAGCAAATTGAAGATGTAGAAAGCGTCCTCAAGGAAATCAAGGTCGACCGCATCCCGTGTATCAGGGTGTACAACAAAACCGACCTGATGCCGTCTGAAGCCCGGCAGAGCGGCATTAAACGCGACAGCACGGGTAAAATCACCGCCGTTTACCTTTCCGCTGCGGAAAATACCGGCATCGGCGCATTGCGCGAAGCCATTGCCGAGTATTGTGCCGCCGCACCAAATACAGACGAAACCGAAACACTATGAAAAAACCTGTTTCCACTGCGGACTGGACATTCCCGAAAACCTGCATCTGACTGTCCGTTACGAAAACGAAGATCGCGAAACCTGCTGCGCCGGCTGTCAGGCGGTGGCGCAAAGCATTATTGACGCGGGCTTGGGCAGTTATTACAAACAACGCACCGCCGACGCGCAAAAAACCGAGCTGCCGCCCCAAGAAATCCTCGACCAAATCCGCCTGTACGACCTGTCTGAAGTCCAGTCCGACTTTGTGGAAACCCACGGCGGTACGCGCGAGGCGGTTTTAATGCTCGGCGGCATCACCTGCGCCGCCTGCGTCTGGCTGATCGAACAGCAGCTTTTGCGTACAGACGGCATTGTCCGCATCGACCTCAATTACAGCACGCACCGCTGCCGCGTCGTCTGGGAGGACGGCAAAATCCGCCTTTCCGACATTCTGTTGAAAATCAGGCAGACGGGTTATACCGCCGAACCATATGACGCACAGAAAATCGAGGCCGCCAATCAGAAGGAGCGGAAACAATATATCGTCCGCCTTGCCGTTGCCGGGCTGGGGATGATGCAGACGATGATGTTCGCGCTGCCGACCTACCTTTACGGCGGCGACATCGAACCCGATTTCCTGCAAATCCTCCATTGGGGCGGTTTCCTGATGGTATTGCCGGTTGTCTTTTATTGCGCCGTTCCGTTTTATCAAGGCACGCTGCGCGACTTGAAAAACCGCCGCGTCGGCATGGATACGCCGATTGCCGCCGCCATCATTATGACCTTTGCCGCCGGCATTTACAGCCTCGCTACCAACGCAGGGCAGGGGATGTATTTTGAATCCATCGCGATGCTGCTGTTTTTCCTGCTGGGCGGACGCTTTATGGAACACATTGCCCGCCGTAAGGCAGGCGATGCCGCAGAGAGGCTGGTCAAGCTGATTCCTGCGTTTTGCCATCATATGCCCGATTACCCCGATACGCAGGAAACCTGCGAGGCAGCCGTCGTCAAATTGAAGGCGGGCGATATCGTGATGGTCAAACCGGGGGAGACCGTACCTGTCGACGGTACGGTTGTCGAAGGCAGCAGCGCGGTCAACGAAGCCATGTTGACGGGTGAAAGCCTGCCCGTTGCCAAGATGCCGTCTGAAAAAGTAACCGCCGGCACACTCAATACGCAAAGTCCCATAATCATACGCACCGACCGTACCGGCAGCAGTACGCGCCTGTCGCACATCGTCCGCCTGCTCGACCGTGCACTGGCCCAAAAACCGCGCACCGCCGAGTTGGCGGAACAATACGCCTCTACATTCGTTTTCGGGGAGCTGCTGCTTGCCGTCCCCGTATTTATCGGTTGGATGTTTTACGCCGATGCGCATACCGCGCTTTGGATTACCGTCGCCCTGCTTGTCATTACCTGTCCGTGCGCCTTATCGCTTGCCACACCAACAGCCTTGGCAGCTTCTACCGGTGCGCTGGCGCGCGAAGGCATTTTAATCAGCGGTAAGCAAACCCTGGAAACGCTTGCCCAAACCACCGACATCATCTTCGATAAAACAGGAACGCTGACCCGAGGAAATCCCACCGTCAGCCGTATCTCATTGTTGAGCGGCACAGACGAAGCCTTTGTTCTCGCGGTGGCGCAGGCGTTGGAACAGCAGTCCGAACACCCGCTCGCGCGCGCCATCCTCAACCACCGTGTTTCAGACGGCATGATTCCTGACATATGGGTCGGACAACGCCTCAATCATGTCGGTGAAGGCGTAGGCGCGCAACTGACCGTCAACGGGGAAACGCAGGTGTGGGCATTGGGCAGGGTGGCTTATGTCGCCAAAATCGCCGGAGAACCTCCGCAGGATGAACAGGCTTCAGAAAGCGGCAGCGCGGTCTATCTCGGCAACCAGCTCGGTTTCCAAGCTGTGTTTTATCTTCAAGACCCGTTGAAGGAGGGGGCGGAGGAAGTTGTCCGCAAGTTGAAGCGGCAACACCTGACCCTGCACCTGCTCAGCGGAGACCGTGAAACCGCCGTTGCAGAAACCGCACGCACCTTGGGTATCAGACATTACCGTTCCCAAGCCATGCCGGAAGATAAGTTGGAATATGTCAAGGCTTTGCAGAAAGAAGGGAAAAAGGTGTTGATGATAGGCGACGGCATCAACGACGCCCCTGTTTTGGCACAGGCCGATACTTCTGCAGCGGTGGCGGGCGGAACCGATATTGCAAGGGACGGCGCGGATATCGTCCTTTTAAACGAAGAGTTGAATACCGTTCCGCATATGCTGGCACAGGCGGGAAGGACGCGGCAGATTATCCGTCAGAACCTGTCGTGGGCGAGTGCTTACAACATCATTGCCGTACCGCTTGCCGTTTTGGGCTATGTCCAACCGTGGATTGCCGCGCTGGGTATGAGCTTCAGTTCGCTGGTCGTATTGGGCAATGCTATGCGGCTTCACAAGCAGGTGGACATGCCGTCTGAAAAAATGCCGTCCGAACAATGACGGACAGCGTTGCTTTAGACGTATAACAGTAACGGGGGCATTATTAGCACGACAGATACCATATTCCAATCTTTGCATACATGGCTTGATCATCAACCAAGATGATATTTCCCAAGCACAGCATTATACATGCCATTGAAAAATATAGAAAATTAATTGAAAGCTTAAATGGATATTGAAATGGATAATCACATAGTACAAATTATAAGAAGGTTCGGGCTAGGTAGGATATTTTTTTATTCGTATAGCAAATCATCTATAATAATTTTTTCTTCATATGTTGTTTATTATATAATTTACAATTATCAATTTAATTATCTTTCGCTTTTAATTTATTTATTACCAATGTTGTGTAGTATATATATGATTATATTTTTTTTAAGAAAAACTAGGGAGATATTAACGATATATCAAAGAAAAAAATTTTTAAATTCTATTTTTTCATCCAGAGTTGAAATAATAATAGGTTCCAAGAAAAGAAAGTTGGGTATAAGCAGTTTTTATTTACTAAATTTATTATGGCTTATTTGGTGTCTTATGATTTATAGAGAACAAGTCCGATTAAATAACTTAACTCTCTTTTTATCCTTTATATTCTCATTATTTTTTTATTATATAATTTTGTTTTATTTTTAAATGTTTATGTTAATTTTTTCAAATTAAGAGAAGTTCAATATGGAAAATAACAAAGTCAAGTCTGATTATTCAGCCAAACAGGAAAGTTTAGGAAAAGTTGATGAAAACAAAAATGAGACGATGAAGATTCCCCCGCAAGTGGGAATCCATATGCTTGGTTTTTCTTTTATTTTCAAATGCTAATTAACGGATAGGTCTGGATTCCCGCCTGCGCGGAAATGACGGAAATGTGCATTTCTAATTTTTACCCACTATAAAAACCCGAATCCTGATTGGCAGGATCGGGTTTTTTATCGCTGATGCCGTTCAGACGGCATTTTCAAGCAGCTTATTGATCCACAAACGCGCGCTCGATCAGATAGTCGCCGCGCACGCCGGTTTTCGGAGAGACGGTTAAACCGAAATCGTCCAAAACTTTGCAGGTGTCTTTCAGCATCGCAGGGCTGCCGCACAGCATCGCGCGGTCGTCTTGAGGATTGATTTTGGGCAGGCCGATGTCTTCAAACAGTTTGCCGCTTACCATCAGGTCGGTCAGGCGGCCGTGGTGTTCGAATTCTTCACGTGAAACAATCGGGTAGTAAATCAGTTTTTCTTTAACTAAGTCGCCGAGGTATTCGTGTTCGGGCAATTCTTTGGTAAAGCGGTCGTAGTACGCCAAATCTTTTTTGTAGCGCACGCCGTGTACGAGGATGATTTTTTCAAATTGCTCGTAAATTTCTGGGTCTTTAGTGATGCTCAAGAAAGGGGCGATGCCGGTACCGGTACTCAACAGGTAAAGGTGTTTGCCCGGATTCAGATCGCCGGCAACCAGAGTTCCGGTCGGTTTTTTGCTGATTAACACGTCGTCGCCGACTTTGAGGTGTTGCAGGCGGCTGGTCAGCGGGCCGTCTTGGACTTTAATGCTGAAAAATTCGAGGTGTTCTTCCCAGTTGGCGGAGGCGACGCTGTATGCGCGCATCAGCGGCTTGCCGTCCACCATCAGCCCGACCATAACGAACTGTCCGTTTTCAAAGCGCAACGATTCGTCGCGGGTGCAGGTAAAGGTAAAATATGCGTCTGTCCAGTGGTGTACGGACAATACTTTTTGGGTATTGAATGCTGCCATTTGGGTTTCCTGTCAGTAAAAGAAATGGATAGTGCTTGTTCGGGATGTGCGGCAGAGTGAAAATGTCTGCCCGATTCGGGGTAAAGCCAAAATTCTAAACGAAACGGATGGTTGCGACAATGCTTGATACGCGTTGGTTATATGCCGTCTGAAGGGCTTTCAGACGGCATCGCGCGGCGGGCGGCGGCTTACGGCGGCATATCGGCAAGGGAAATCAGAGAAATCGAGGCTGCCAGCCTGAGCGCGTCCCGTCCCCAGCGGGGGTGTTCCAGCCTGCGTATCGGGAGGATCGGTTTGACGGTGGCGGCAATCAGCTTTTGTATTTCGGCAGGCTGCTCAGACAGTACGCCGCCCCATTTTTCCGCAGCCGCTTCCAGCAGTCCGCCGTTTTTCAATATCAGCGCGGTCGAATGGATGTAGCAGAGCCAATCGCGGGTTTGGCATTGCGCTATGGTCAGGACTTCGGAAGGGTCGTCTTCAAAATCCAAAAAGCTGATGTTTTTCCCGTCCGACATCATATTCCGCGCAAACGCCTGACTGAGGAACTGCTGTTTTTTATGCACGCGTGCAATGGCTTCCAAACCGGCAAGCCAAGCGTCCGCCTTTCCGGCTTCGGCTTCTTGGCGGATTTGCGCATCGAGCGGGATGCCTTCCAAATTGCCGAACATAAGGGCATTTTTCCGGACAGCGAGCAATTCGGGAACGGCTATCCCCGCCGCGCGCAATTCGTACAGGCGTTTTGATTCGGTTGCAATGGCAGGCTCACCGCCGAGGCTGGGGACCGGCTTCAACACCCCCAGTTTCAAATATCGGGCAACCATACCGAGCAGCGCGTAACGCCATCGCGCATTGTGCCTGCCTGCTTTGCGTATCCATACCTTGGTCCCGTCGGCAAGCAGGTGGGGGGCGATGGCTGCCTCCTGTTTTGCCGCCAATTCGTCCAGCAGTATAGAAAAACGGGTTTCCTGCATAGGTAAGGTCATTTTCTTTCAATCTTAAGTTCGGACGGAATGCCGCCCATACGGAACATCAGGCAAGGGTTTGTTCGATGATGCCTTTTACCGCATCCGCACTATTCGGCGCGGTTTGCACGCGCTGCGGCAATGTTTCCAAACCTTTCAGCACGGCGGGGCGCGGAATGGCGACATCGCCGACGGCTTCGCGTATGGTTGCATCGAATTTCGCTGCCAACGCAGTTTCTAAACAAACCACCGTTTCACCTTCTTCGCGCACTTCGCGGGCAACTTTTACGCCGTCGGCAGTGTGCGGGTCGATGAGTTCTTGGTCTTGCTCGTAAACCTGCTTGATGGTGGCGAGGCGGTCGGCGTGGGTGGACTTGCCGGAAGTAAAGCCGTATTTGCCGCCGACTTTGTCCAAGGCAAATCGCAGGTCAAAGCCTTTGCCTGCAGCCACTTCCGCCCACAGCGTATTGATTTCCTGAGGATCGCGATCCATCAGGTCGAACACGAAACGCTCGAAGTTGGACGCTTTGGAAATGTCCATCGACGGGCTGGAGGTAACATAAGTATGCGCGCTGTTGCGCGGGCGGTACGCGCCGGTTTTGAAAAACTCGTCCAATACATCGTTTTCATTGGTCGCGACAATCAGGCGGCGGATAGGCAGGCCCATTTGTTTGGCGATGTGTCCCGCGCAAACGTTGCCGAAGTTGCCGCTCGGCACGCAGAAGCTGACCTGCTCGTCATTGCTTTGCGTCGCCTTGAAATAGCCCGCAAAGTAATAAACCACTTGCGCGACGATGCGTCCCCAGTTAATCGAGTTGACCGTACCGATATGGTATTTTTCCTTGAACGCGGCATCGTTCTGCACTGCCTTCACAATGTCCTGACAGTCGTCAAACATCCCCTTCACGGCGATATTGTGGATATTCCCGTCTTGCAGGCTGTACATTTGCGCGCGTTGGAACGCGCTCATTTTGCCGTCGGGCGACAGCATAAATACATTCACGCCTTTTTTGCCGCGCAAGGCATATTCCGCAGCCGAACCCGTATCACCGCTGGTTGCGCCCAAGATATTGAGTTTTTTGCCTTCTTTGTTTAAAACATATTCAAACGCATTGCCCAAAAACTGCATCGCCATGTCTTTGAATGCCAAAGTGGGGCCGTTGGATAAGGCTTGGATTTTGATGCCGTCTGAAAGCGTGCGGACGGGGGTGATTTCCTTAGTACCGAACGCCGCTTCCGTGTAAGTACGGTTCAGAATATCGCGCAAATCGTCTTCCGGAATATCCGTAACAAACAGGCACATAATTTCAAACGCCAATTCGGGATAAGACAAACCGCGCCATTTGTCCAAGGTTTCGCGCCCGATTTGCGGATAATGTTCCGGCAGCATCAGGCCGCCGTCGGGTGCAAGCCCCATCAATAAAACTTCGCTGAACGGTTTGTATGCGGTTTCGCCGCGCGTGCTGATGTATTTCATGATTTTTCTCGTCTGTCGAAATTGCAGGAAAACGGCTTCAGACGGCATCTGCCTCATGCCGTCTGAAGAAGGTTAGCGGTACAGGCGTTTGAAGCAGGCGGAAACCGTTTTGGCAGTAACGGTGGTAATTGCCTGATTGCGCGTGGACTGGTTCAGCATCTGCATCACATCGTTGCCGGTCAGCTGGTTGGGTGCTTCTTGGGCGACGCAAGCGCAAATCTTGTTTTCCCATTCCGCCTGTTTTTCGGCACTCATCGCCAGCGCAGTCAAACGCCATTCGCTGCGTTTGTTCAATTCCGCACGGCATTGGCTTTCTACCGCTATTTTGACGATGCTGCCGCCCATACCCGTGCCGCCGTCTAAGCTGCCGAATGTGCCGCCGCCGACGGCGCAGCCGCCGAGTAAAACCGCAAGCAGGGCGGCAGATAAGGTTTTCTTCATAACGATTGTGCCCTTGTTTGAAATTTGTGCATTATACCGTAAGCGGAACGGTGTGTGCGTCCCACACAACTGACGTATAATCCGCGCCGTCTGAAAACCTGTTGACGGAGCCGTTATGACCGATTTGTTTGTCCGAGAACCCGACGCGCCGCTTGCCGAACGATTGCGTCCGCATACGCTTGACGACGTGGTGGGGCAGGAACACCTCATCGGCGAAGGTAAACCTTTGCGCGTGGCGGTAGAAGGCGGCAAGCCGCATTCTATGTTGCTGTGGGGGCCGCCGGGCGTGGGCAAGACAACGTTGGCGCGGATTTTGGCGCAGAGTTTCAATGCCCAGTTTTTGCCTGTTTCCGCCGTGTTTTCCGGCGTGAAGGACATCCGCGAGGCAATCGATAAAGCCGAAATCGCTTTGCAGCAGGGACGCGCGACGATTTTATTTGTCGATGAAGTCCACCGCTTCAACAAGGCGCAGCAGGACGCGTTTTTGCCGCATGTTGAAAGCGGTTTGCTGACCTTTATCGGCGCAACGACGGAAAACCCATCGTTTGAAGTCAATCCCGCGCTGTTGAGCCGCGCGCAGGTATATGTTTTGCAATCCTTGTCTTCAGACGATCTCAAGAAATTGATTGCCAAAGTGTTGGCATTGCCCGAATACCAAGCTTTCACGATTGAAGCCGATGCGCAAGAATTACTCGTGAATACCGCCGACGGTGATGCGCGCAGATTGTTGAATTTGTTGGAACAACTGTTACGCGTCGCCGATACATGCCGTCTGAAAACCTTAACCGCCGAATTTCTCGCCGACAGTTTGGGCGCGCAAATCCGTCGTTTCGACAAAGGCGGCGAGAGTTTCTACAACCAAATCTCCGCCCTGCACAAATCCGTGCGCGGTTCGCATCCGAATGCGGCATTGTATTGGTTTTGCCGTATGCTCGACGGCGGCACCGACCCGCGCTACCTCGCCCGCCGCATCGTGCGCATGGCGTGGGAGGACATCGGACTTGCCGACCCGCGCGCCTTTCAAATTGCCAACGATGCCGCCGCCACCTTTGAACGCTTAGGCTCGCCCGAAGGCGAACTCGCACTGGCGCAAGCCGTGCTGTACCTTGCCGCCGCTGCGAAATCCAACGCGGGCTACAAGGCATACAACCAAATGCGCCGATTTGTTGCAGAAAACAGCAGCGACGAAGTGCCTGTCCATCTTCGCAACGCCCCGACCAAGCTGATGAAGGAATTGGGCTACGGACGCGAATACCGCTACGCCCACGACGAACCGAACGCCTACGCCGCCGGCGAAAGCTATATGCCCGACGGCCTGGACGAACCCGATTTCTACCAACCCGTCCCGCGCGGGCTGGAAATCAAAATCGGCGAAAAGCTGGCGTGGTTGAAATCGCTGGATGAAGAGGCATTGCCTAGGGGATAGGGCGGATTGGGGGCAGGGCAGCTTTGACTGCCTGCCGCAAAGGCGTTCAGACGGCATTCCGAGCCTTGGGATGCCGTCTGAATGCGGCGCAGCGCGTCGGCGTTTTTGTAAACGATGTTTAACCGATGTTTCAACACACAGGACGGTACATAAAGCGTCGCCCTGTGAATCGGGTTTTGAAGTTTGAGATGCCGTCTGAAGGCGGGAAAGCCGGCTTCAGACGGCATCAGGGCTTTATCTGATCGTATCAGACTGAATCATTTGATTATTTTATTTTTGGAACGGTTTTATGGTTGCCGAAAAATATGTTATCGGAAGCGGCTTTCCTTATCCGATGGGGGCGACACCGATGGACGGAGGGGTCAATTTCACTCTGTTTTCAGGCAATGCCGAAAAAGTGGAGCTGTGCCTGTTTGACGGCGAAGGCAGGGAAACGCGGCTGGAGCTGCCTTCGCACGAAGGCACGGTGTTTTACGGCTTTGTGCGCGGAATCGGCGCGGGGCAGCGTTACGGCTACCGCGTGTACGGCAGGGCGGACGCGGAGGTGGAATCCTGTTTCAATCCGCAAAAGCTGCTGCTCGATCCGTATGCGCAGCAAACTGATGGCAAACCGAGTTTCCGCAATGCGGAAGAGATGGCATGGTTCAGATCGGAGGACGGGCGCGACAACGCGGCATTTGCGCCCAAAAGCGTGGTGTGGGGCGATGACGGTTTCGACTGGGGCGGCGACCGCCGTCCGCGCATCCCCTTGGCGCAAACCGTGATTTACGAGGCGCACGTCAAGGGGCTGACCAAACAGTTTCCCGATTTGGCACACGCCGGCACATACCGCGCCCTTTCCGATGCGCGCGTGATTGCCTATTTGAAGGATTTGGGCGTTACCACGATCGAGCTGCTGCCGGTTCAGCAGCATCTTGACGAATACCATTTGCAGCAGGCGGGGCTGTCGAACTATTGGGGTTACAACACTTGTGCCCATTTCGCGGTCGAGCCGTCCTATGCGGCGGAGGCGGAACAGGCTGCGGCGGAGCTGAAACAGGCGGTCAAATCGCTGCACACGGCAGGTTTGGAAGTGATTTTGGACGTGGTGTACAACCATACCGCCGAACAGGACGAAGCAGGCGCGATGCTGTGCCAGCGCGGTATCGACAATGCGCGCTGGTATTGGCACAAGCCGCACGGCGGTTATGAAAACTGGTCGGGCTGCGGCAACACGCTGCGTATTGCCGACCGCGATGTGGCGCGTTGGGCTGCGGACAGCCTGCGCTATTGGGCGGAACACTTCCATATAGACGGTTTCCGCTTCGACTTGGGAACGGTTTTGGGACGCGGGCCGGATTTCCGAACGGACGGGCATTTTTTCCAAATGCTTTACCAAGACCCCGTGCTGGCAGATGTGAAACTGATTGCCGAAGCGTGGGACATCGGCGGCGACGGCTACCGTTTGGGGCAGTTTCCGCCGCCGTTTGCCGAATGGAACGGACGTTTCCGCGACGATATGCGCGCGTTTTGGGTATGGGAAAACGGCAATTTGGGTGCGTTTGCCGAACGTCTGGCAGGTTCATCCGACCTGTTCCGGCACGGCGGACGCAAGCCCTCGGCAAGCCTCAACTTCATTACCGCACACGACGGCTTCACCCTGCGCGACTTGGTCAGTTACAACGAAAAACACAACGATGCCAACGGCGAAGGCAACCGCGACGGACACAACGGCAACATCAGCTACAACCACGGCATCGAAGGCGCGACCGACGATACGGACATACGGCAAAGCCGCGAATACACCGCTAAAGCACTGCTCTCCTCGCTGTTCCTTTCCAACGGCATCCCGATGCTGCTCGGCGGCGACGAGTTCGGCAACAGCCAGCAGGGCAACAACAATGCCTATTGCCAAGACAACCCGATTGCGTGGCTGGACTGGCAGGACGCGGACAAAATGTTGCAGGATTACACGAAATCGCTGATTGCCCTGCGCCGGGAAATCGGCATTTTGAACGAAAACATCTGGTGGACGGAGGGCAGGGTGTGCTGGCTGAATGCCGACGGAGTGCCGATGAATCATGAAAACTGGCACGACAGGACGGCGAAATCGATGCAGGTTCTGCTGGACGGGCAGTGGCTGCTGTTGGTCAACGGTGCGCGTAATCGGCAGTTTTTTAACCTGCCTCAAGGACGGTGGCAGGTTTCTTGCGTACCATCGGAGAAATTTAATTACAATGTTTCTGAAAATCGGTTTGCCGCCGGACATATGGGCATTTGGGTTTTGAAGCAGGAAGCATGACCCGTCCGAACATAAAGAACACAAATAAAAGAAATGCCGTCTGAACCGGCGACCCTTCAGACGGCATACGGAAACCTATTTTTCAATCACCCCGCAGAGAAAGGCTGTTTCACATGGCTCAAAAACTTCCCATTTCCGGTTTCGACTACGTCATGCCCAAGCCGGATGCCGAGACCATCCGCAAAGCGATTGTCTACAAACTGATTTTCATTTTGGGCGCAGACCCCAAAGATGCCAACGAACACCAATGGCTCAACGCCGCCATGCTTG
The DNA here is from genome assembly GCA_000176735.1 of Neisseria polysaccharea ATCC 43768. GTDB lineage: Bacteria > Pseudomonadota > Gammaproteobacteria > Burkholderiales > Neisseriaceae > Neisseria > Neisseria polysaccharea. The sequence goes on from ADBE01000027.1 coordinate 23,174, forward strand.
CCGCACGCGACCTGATTGCCGAAGACTTCCTGAAAACCCGCCGCGCCCACATCGAAAACGGGAAGCGTATGGTTTACTACCTGTCTATGGAATTCCTGCTCGGCCGCGCCTTTGTCAACGCCTTGATTAATGAAGGCGTTTACGCCGAATTTGAAGAAGCGTTCCGCCAACTGGGCAAAGAGTTCGCCGACGTGTGCGAACAAGAACAGGACCCCGGCCTGGGCAACGGCGGTTTGGGCCGCCTTGCCGCCTGCTTCCTCGATTCGCTCGCCACTTTGCGGATTCCGGCAATGGGCTACGGCATCCGCTACCAATACGGTATGTTCAAACAGGAAATCGCGGACGGACAGCAGGTTGAAAAACCCGATTTGTGGCTGGATCAGGATTTGGCTTGGCAGTTTGCCCGTCCGAACAAACAGTATTCCGTCCGTTTCGGCGGTCAGCTTTTGAACATGGGCGGCAAAAAAGAATGGCAGCCCGACGAAGAAATCTCCGCGATGGCATACGACGAAATCATCCCGGGCTACGGCGGCGAATGTGCCAACCCGTTGCGCTTGTGGACGGCGCACGCCGGCAAACTGTTCAACCTTGCCGACTTCAATAAGGGCGACTATGCCTCTGCCGTCCGCGCGCAAAACAGCGACGAAAACATCTCCCGCGTCCTCTATCCGAACGATTCTACCGACAGCGGCAGAGAGCTGCGCCTGAAACAGGAATATTTCCTTGTTTCCGCCTCGGTTCAAGACATCGTCGCACGCCACAAATGCCGTTTCCCGAGCGTTGAAAATCTTGCCGACAAAGCCGCCATCCACCTGAACGACACCCACCCCGTACTCGCCATTCCGGAGTTGATGCGTATCCTGATTGACGAAGAAGGCTTCGAATGGACAAAAGCATGGGAAATGTGCTGCAAAATCTTCTCCTACACCAACCACACGCTGATGAGCGAAGCTTTGGAAACCTGGCCGGTCGAGCTGATGGCGCGCCTGCTGCCCCGACATCTGGACATCATCTTTGAAATCAACGCCCACTTCCTCAACAGCGTACAGGAACAGGGTTTTGATGAAGACTTTGTCCGTCGCGTCTCCATCATCGACGAAACCCACGGCCGCCGCGTGCGTATGGGCTGGCTTGCCGTCATCGGTTCGCACAAGGTCAACGGCGTGGCGAAAATCCACTCCGACCTGATGGTCAACACCATTTTTGCGGACTTCGCCAAAGTGTTCCCCGAACGCTTTACCAACGTTACCAACGGCGTAACCCCGCGCCGCTGGATCAACATCGCCAACCCCGAGTTGACCAAGTTCCTCGACAAACATTTGGGCGGAGACGACTGGCGTTTGCATTTGGACAAGCTGACCAAGCTCAACGGCAGGGCGGACGATGCCGCCGTGCAGGCGGAGTTCGGCGCAGTCAAAAAAGCCGCCAAAGAACGCCTCGCCCGATACATCGAAACTGAGTTGGGTATCAAAGTCAGCACCGACGCGCTTTTCGACATCCAAATCAAACGCATCCACGAATACAAACGCCAAGCCTTGAACGTGATGCACATTGTTGACCGCTACAACAAAATCTTGGAAAACCCGGATTACGATTGGCAGCCGCGCGTGTTTATCTTTGCCGGCAAAGCCGCATCCGCCTACTATATGGCGAAAAAAATCATCCGCCTGATTAACGACGTTGCCAAAGTCATCAACAACGACGAGCGCATCCGCGACCTGATTAAAGTCGTGTTCATCCCAAATTACAGCGTCAGCCTCGCCCAAATCATCATTCCTGCCGCCGATTTGCACGAACAAATCTCACTGGCGGGGACGGAAGCATCCGGCACCGGCAATATGAAATTCGCCCTCAACGGCGCAATCTGTATGGGTACGCTGGACGGCGCGAACGTCGAAATTTTGGAAAAAGTCGGCGCGGACAACTGCTATATCTTCGGCAATACCGTCGAACAAGTCGAAGAAATCCGCCGCAACGGTTACGACCCCTTGAGCTATATCGAGCGCGACAGCGACCTGCGCCGCGTCGTCAACCAAATCAGCCAAGGCGCGTTCTCGCCGGAAGAGCCGGGCCGCTACAAGGACGTGTTGCAGCCGTACGGCGACTACTATCAACTGATGGCGGATTTCCGCAGCTATATCGACACGCAATACAAAGCGGACGGACACTACCGCAACACCTCCGCGTGGCAGAAATCGGCATTGATCAACATCGCCAATATGGGCTTCTTCTCATCCGACCGCTCCATCGCCGACTACTGCCGCGATATTTGGTACATCAAACCATTGAGCGAAAAAGAATTACCCGGCAAAAATTAAGCGTTGGGCAGATAGCGAAAGCCGATACATCGGAAAGGTTATCGGCTTTTTTATATTTGCTGTTTTTGAATTGGATAACAAACTTAAAAGGCCGTCTGAAAATTTTCAGACGGCCTTTTAAAATTTAACTGCCATTTTACAGGATACTTGTAGCCTTACTTTGTCTTATTTGAGATTCTCCAACAGTTTTTCCCCATCAGTAATCTGAGATAATGTTTGGGCAAAAGGAAAAGAACGTCCCAAAATGGATTTAACCTGTTTTGCTTTGATTGGATTCTGACTTAAATCGATAAAATGTTCTAGTTTCTGAAAAAATGTTTTATTATCAATGCCGTAATGATGAGTTTTCTCTATGATTCCTGTTGCTTGACCATATGCAACAATTCCTTGTCCGGAGGCGTATAGGAATACATAGTCTCCTTTTTTAATCCGACAGATTTTTTCTTTGTAGCCATCTTCAAATGCAGCAGCTACTTGGTTTGTCATCATAAAATTATGGTCTTCCAGGTCGTTGGCACTATTAGTATTTAATAAGAAATATCGTGTTGTAGTTGAATTATCAAATTCTTCTTCTTTTTGTTTGTCAATCATTCGTTTGTTCTCCCAGTCTTGAATAATGAATTCTTGAATTAAATCATTGATGATATCTTGGCGGGTTGTTTCCCAAGCATCGGCAAGCTCTTGCAAAATCAAATCATCTTTAATGGATAAACGTAAACTCAACGTAATCTTATTTTGATTTCGTTGGTTGTATATTTCTGTGCGGCGGTCGATAAAGCTATTAGGCATAATTATATCCTTTTGTTTTAGGGTTAAATAAAATATCAGGAGGAGAGGATTCATTCTTGATGTTGAGTATTATATTACATTTCTATTTTTTAATGCAATAAAAATTACTCTTAAATTATTCTTAATTTATTATATTATTATTTTTATTTAGAATAAACTATAATAATGACTTTTATGGGAGGTTCTGGCTGAATCAGGTAATTTATAGCAAAAGGTCGTCTGAAAACCGGAATTCGGGTTTCAGACGACCTTTTGATAGAACGGGCGGTTTATTTGTTTTCTGCTTCTTCAAAACCGACGACTTCCAAACCGAAGCCGGTCAAGCCGGTAAAGGACGAGGGCTGACCCAATACGCGCAGTTTTTTAACATTAAGACCGGCGAGGATTTGCGCGCCGATGCCGTAGCTTTTGCTGTCCCATTTGTAGGCTTGGTTTGCGCCTTTGGGCAGGGTGCGGTCGAGCAGGGTGGCACCGTCTTCGGTGCGGTGTAGGAGGATGACTACGCCGCTTTCGGCTTGTTGGATGCGCTCAAGGGCTTTGGGCAGCGACCATGAATGGCGCGGATTGGCTTGGATGAAGTCCATCACGCTGAAGGGTTCGTGGACGCGGACAAGGGTTTCTTCGTCGGCGGAAGGTGTACCTTTGACGAGGGCGAGGTGGGTTTCGCCGGAGAGTTTGTCGACGTAAACGTGTTGTTGGAACTCACCCCACGGGGTTTGTACGGGTGCATTGCCCATGTCTTCAAGCAGGCTTTCGGTGCGGCTGCGGTATTCGATGAGGTCGGCAATGGTGCCGATTTTGAGGTTGTGTTCTTCGGCGAATTTCATCAGTTCGGGCATACGCGCCATGGTGCCGTCGTCGTTGATGATTTCGCAGATGACGGCGGCGGGAATCAGACCGTTCATTTGTGCCAGATCGACGCCGGCTTCTGTGTGTCCGGCGCGGACGAGTACGCCGCCTTTTTGGGCGCGCAGTGGGAAGATGTGGCCAGGTTGGACGATGTCTTCGGGTTTGGCGGATGGGGAAACGGCAGTTTGAATGGTCAGGGCGCGGTCGGCGGCGGAAATGCCGGTGGTGATGCCGTGTGCGGCTTCGATGGAGACGGTAAAGTTGGTGCCGTATTGTGCGCCGTTTTTCTGGGTCATCATGGGCAGGCCGAGTTTTTCGACCATTTCGCCGTCCATCGGCAGGCAGACCAGGCCGCGCGCGTGTTTAATCATAAAGTTGACGGCTTCGGGGGTGACGAATTGCGCCGCCATCAGCAGGTCGCCTTCGTTTTCGCGGTCTTCGGCATCGGTAATGATGACCATTTTGCCGGCTTTGATGTCTGCTAGGATTTCGGGGATGGTGGAGATGTGGGACATGGTGCATCTTTCTTGATGGTCGGTTTGGGCGGCGGGGTTTACCTGATCCAGCCACATGGCAGGCATGTTCGCCGCCTGTTCGATTTTTCTGGCTTTTTTCTCGCCGAAGGATTTGTTTTTTAAGAGGGCGGAGAGCTCGCCCGTATTGAGGCAGACGGCTTCAGCAAAACGGGTTTGCAAACCGCCGTAGTATTTTTCTATCCACTGCCGCAGGTTGCGGCGGCGCAGGCCGGCTGTGTCGGTCATTGTTTCATCCTTTATAGAAATCGGATGTAGCGGATTGTAATCGCGTATTTACCAAAAAGCAAATCTGTTTTTTCGCTAAACCGAATTATTTGCTTTTTGGTAAACAGATGCCGTCTGAAGCCGGATTCGTGGCTTCAGACGGCATTGCCGCAACCCCGCCGGCGGGGCGGCTGTTTCTTCCCGCACGCTTCTGATTATGGGGGTTCCGGAGGGTTATTCCGAAAAAATTTCTGATAAAAAGCTTTTGATGAATGCTGTCTTCCCGATAAAAACCGGACGGATTGCCTTCGCGCCGAATATCTTTCTGCATTTTTCTTTAAATGAAAAATATTCTCGGTAGATGACGATAATGTTTTTTGGAAAAATAAAGCCCTACCAATATAGACCTCAGATAGCCGATATTGTCGAAGACAAATTTTTGCAAACCGCCGTAGATGGGGGAATTTTTGTTTTCGACTAAAAAATCCACACCCCGGTTGAGATGCGTCAGCATATCGCTGAAATTTTTGTATTTGATGTTGTGGCTGATAGAGCCGCCGAGAACGCGGTACTGGTAAAAAGGGTTATCGTAAAAGGCAAAAGTCTTGATAAAACGCGCCAATTGCAAACTGTACGGGAAATCCTCGTGAATGTATCCTTTTGGGAAAAACTGTGGGGGACTGTTAGTTTTTGCACAAGGAAC
>ADBE01000026.1 GCA_000176735.1 Neisseria polysaccharea ATCC 43768
ACTGTCAGACAACGATACCGCCCTTGTCGGTACGAATATCGTCTATGCCGCCATCCACAACTTCGGCGGTATGGCGGGGCGCAACCGCAAAGTTCGGATTCCGCAACGGGAATTTTTGACGCTGACGGACAACGACAAACAGGCTTTGATGGACGATGTGCAGGATTATTTTTCGGGTCTGATACCGTGAATTTATAAAACCCTCAAAAACGCGCTTTTTAGCGCGTTTTTTTATGCGGGTAATACAAACCCCTGCCCAAGATATAAAAATCAATCCTAGACGCTTCTAAAAAGCCCCTGAAAACGATTAATTGTGTATCGCGCGGACAGGTTTTAAAAAAATGGCGGGAGGGTTTGAAGCACGCCTACTCTTTGTTGTTTTTTCAAATAGGCAAAATGACAGTATTGAGAGAGGTACACATGTCCAAAAATGCACAAAAAACCCTACTTGCCGTGTGCAGTTTCGAGGTGCAGCCAAAAGACGGGCGAATCCAACTGCTGCCATATGGCGAATTTCGCGCAGTAGACGGTCGTCCGACTGATGTCCCTGCGTGGTATCTGACCGAAGAAAACGGTCATGATGTCGCGTTGTTGGCCAACAGCTCGCGCAATCAGTTGGTTGTCGATTATGAACACCAGACGCTCTACAAAGAGAAAAACGGACAACCTGCACCTGCCGCCGGTTGGATGCGTTGGCTGGAGTTCACGCCTAAAGGCATGTTTGCCGAAGTGGAGTGGACGGACAAGGCGGCTGCGGCAATTGCCGCAAAAGAGTATCGCTACATCTCTGCTGTGTTTTCCTATGACACAAAGGGATATGTAAGCAAAATTTTTCACGCCGCGTTGACAAATTTCCCCGCGTTGGACGGTATGGACGAGGTGCTGGCGGCAGCGTCGGCGCAAATTTTAAAACCGGAAACGGAGCAAAACCCTATGAAAGAGTTGTTACAGCAACTGTTCGGCCTGCCTGATGCGGGCGAAGAAGAACTGAAGGCGGCATTGTCCGCGCTCGTGGAAGCCAAGCCGGAAGGTGCGACTTTGTCTGCCGACGTGTTCGCGCAGCTGGCGGAAAAAGACAGCCGCATCGCGGCATTGACGGCGCAAACCGCCAAGCCTGATTTGACTAAATACGCACCTATCTCAGTGGTTCAAGAGCTGCAAAGCAAAGTCGCCGCGCTGACTGCCAAGCAGGAAGCAGACAAAGGCAACGAATTGATTACCGCCGCGCTGACTTCAGGCAAATTGCTGCCTGCTCAGAAGGAGTGGGCAGAAGGCGTATTGAAACAGCCGGGCGGCTTGGCATTTTTGACCGGCTTTATTGAAAACGCCCAACCTGTCGCAGCTTTATCCGGTACACAAACAGGCGGCAATTCGCCGGAAGAACGTGTTGCTGCACTGACTGCAGAGGAAGAGCGTGCCGCGAAAATGCTGGGTATGACCCCAGAGGAATTTAAAAAAGTGAAAGAAAGTGAAGGTAAGTAATGGATAAGGCAGCAATTTTAGCCGCCCTGACGGCAGCATTTCGCAAAGAGTTTCAGTCCGGCTTAGATTCGGTTAAGCCTGACTACCCTGCTATCGCTATGACTATTCCGTCAACAACTTCGACGAATACTTATGCGTGGCTGGGCAAATTCCCGCAAATGCGCGAGTGGGTTGGCTCACGTCAGATCAAAAAAATGAGCAATCAGGCAATGAGCTTGGAAAATAAAAAATTCGAAGCGACTGTTGGCGTGGCTCGCACTGATATCGAAGACGACCAAGTCGGCATGTACCGCCCGATGATGGCGGCAATGGGCGAGTCCGCCGCCGCCCTGCCCGATACGCTGGTGTGGGGTCTGCTCAAAAAAGGTAAAACCACCATTGGCTACGACGGCCAATACTTCTTCGACGTTGACCATCCAGTTTTCGAAAACCACGATGGCACAGGTCAAAACACGCCTTATTCCAACCTGACTACCGGTACAGACAACGACGCACCTACATTCTACGTCGTTGACGACACCAAAACCCTGAAGCCTTTAATTTTCCAAAACCGCACTGAAACAGAGTTCGAAACCAAATTCGATCCGTCCAAATCCGACCGCGTGTTCATGGAAGACGAATATTTGTATGGCTCGCGCCGCCGCTGCAATGCCGGTTTCGGTTTGTGGCAACTGATGCACATGGCGGAAAAAACCGCGCTGACCCGCGAAAACCTTGCCGCCATTATCGCCAAAATGCAAAAAATCAAAGCCGACGGCGGCTATGTGCTGAACGTGAAACCCAGCCTCTTGGTCGTCCCGCCCGAGTTGGAAGACAAAGCCCGCGAACTCTTGGAAGCCGACAAAATCAACGGCACGACCAATACCTTCAAAGGCCGTCTGAAACTGCACGTCTGCGTCCACCTGTAACCCCGAACCGTTTTCAGACGACCTTTAACACCTATTTAAAGGCCGTCTGAAACAAGGAGTCATCATGGCAAAAACCAACAACAAACCAGAAACCGCCGCCCCGTCGTTTGAAGACATCAAAGCCGAATTGGACGCCGTGCAGGCAGAGCTTGCCGCCGCCCGAAACGATGTTGAAATGCTGACCACAGACTTGGCAAAAGCCGAAGACGACAAAAGGCACTGTCCGCCGAACTTGCCGAACTCAAAGCGCAGCATACGCAACGCGCCGCCGACTCTTTGGCGGACAGCCGCGATGTGATGCTCGTCAGTACCGGCGCAGACGGCAAAGAATTTTGGCGCGGCGGCCTGCTGTTTGACGGCGGCTGGCGTGAAGTGAAGCGCGCCGAAGTCGGCGAAGTGGTGTGGAAGGCAATCTGCGCCGAGCCTATGCTGCAACGCAAGGCGGTCGAGTAATGGCATACGCGACGGTTGAGGATATGGTTGCGCGTTTCAGCGAGCTGGAGGTTATCCAGCTGACCGACCGCAACCAAGACGGCTTAATTGACGAGGATGTGGCGGCAGTGGCACTGGCCGATGCCACCGCAGAAATAGACGCTTATCTGGGTCGGTTTAAACGTCCGTTTACCGATGTGCCGCCCATCCTCAAGCGCTTGTGTTGCGATATTGCCCGCTACCGCCTTACCGCCGCCAACGGCGTGCTGATTACCGACGAAATCCGCAACCGCTACAAAATCGACGTGCTCGACCTGCTGCGTGCTATGGCCAAAGGCGAAGTGCAGCTGGGCGTGGATGATAGCGGCGAAGAAGTGGCCGCGGGCGAAGACGGTATTGTGTTTGTAAACGGTAAAAATAAGGTGTTCGGGCGTGATCACTGATATTGAGCAAGCGATAACAGACCGTCTGAAACGGGGCTTGGGTCGCATGGTGCGCACGGTTAAAAGCTACAACGGCGAGGCCGACGATTTGGCGGGGCAAATCCATACACTGCCTGCGGTTTGGGTAACGTATGGCGGCAGCAAAGTTGAGCCTGCCAGCACCGGCGGCGTATGCGGACGTTATCAGGATACCGCCGAATTTGTGGTGATGGTGGCGGCCCGCAATCTGCGCAACGAGCAGGCGCAGCGGCAAGGCGGCATCGACAGCCGCGAAATCGGCAGCAACGATTTAATCCGTGCTGTTCGCCGCCTGCTTGACGGCCAGCGGCTCGGTTTTGCCGATAGCCGCGGCTTGGTGCCCAAAGCGGTGCGCGCGATTGCCAATCATGTGCTGGTGCAAAACGCCGCAGTAAGCATATATGCGGTTGAGTATGCCATCCGCTTTAACACCTGCGGGTTGGAAAATGACCGCTACCCCGAACGCACCGACAATCCCGACGACCCCAACCATATCTTTACCAAGTATCAGGGTACATTGAGCGAGCCGTGGCCTGATTTCGAGGGGTTGGACGGCAAAATTTACGACCCGCAATCCGCCGATGAAATACCTGTAAACCTAACCCTTAAGGATAAGCAATGAGCAAAATCAAAGTAACGGCGGCAGACGGCCTGCGTGTGCCGACCGAACACAACCCGCACGAATATATCGGCCAAGAGCCGGTGGAGGTGGACGGCAACAGCCTGTATTACCGCCGCATGATTGATGACGGCGATTTGGTGGTGGTTGAGGATGCCGCCCCAAATACCAAAACCCGCAATACTAAGGGAGAGTAATGATGCCCCATATTGATTTTGACGCGATTCCGGGCAGCATCCGCGTGCCCGGGCAGTATATTGAATTTAACACCCGCAATGCCGTACAAGGTTTGCCGCAAAATCCGCAAAAGGTATTGATGGTTGCACCCATGCTGACCGCGGGCATACAGCCCGCCTTAGAGCCGGTGCAACTATTTAGCGATGCCGAGGCGGCCGATTTGTTCGGACAAGGCTCGCTGGCGCATTTGATGGTGCGCCAAGCATTTGCCAACAACCCTTATTTGGATTTGACCGTTATCGGTATTGCCGACCACAGCGCAGGCGTGCAGGCAACCGCAACCGTTACCCTTTCCGGCACGGCCACCGCGCCGGGCGTGGTGGAAATCACGATTGGCGGCAAGCAGGTAAGCACGGCCGTTAACACCGGCGAGACCGCCGCCACAGTGGCAGGCCGTCTGAAAACCGCCATCACTGCCGCCGATGTAACCGTTACCGCATCCGGCAGCGGCGCAGCCGTTACGCTGACGGCCAAACACAAAGGCGAGATCGGCAACGAGAGCGGCTTAACCGTGAGCACCGGCAATACCGGCCTAACTTATCAAGCCAATGCCTTTACCGGCGGTGCCAAAAATGCGGACATTGCCACGGCCTTGTCCAAAGTGGCGGGCAAGCATTATCACATTATTTGCAGCCCGTTTAGCGATGACGCCAACGCCAAAGCCTTGAGCAACCATATTACCAACGTATCCAACGCCATCGAGCAGCGCGGCTGTATCGGCGTATTGGGTATGAGTGCGGCCTTGAGCACGGCCACCACCGCTACCGGCGAAATCAACGACGGCCGCATTACCTGTGCTTGGTACAAAGGTGCGGTAGAGCCAAACGGCATCATCGCCGCAGGTTATGCGGCGGTGTTGGCCTTTGAAGAAGACCCTGCCAAGCCGCTGAACACGCTGGAAATCAAAGGGCTGGCCGTTACACCTGATGCGCAATGGCCGCTGTTTGCAGAATGCAACAATGCGCTGTACAACGGCTTGACCCCGCTCACAGTGGTCAACAACCGCGTGCAGATTATGCGTGCCGTATCCACCTATACCAAGTCGGCCAACAACACCGACGACCCGGCACTACTCGACATTACCACCATCCGCACGCTGGATTATGTGCGCCGCAGCGTTAAAGAGCGCATTGCCCTGCGTTTTCCGCGCGACAAATTGAGCGACCGCCTGCTGCCCAAGGTTAAGAGCGAGATTTTGGACGTGCTGATTAAGCTCGACCAAGCCGAAATCATCGAAAACGCCGAGGCCAACAAAGGCAAGCTGGTGGTGGCGCGTGCGCAAAACGACCCCAACCGTGTTAATGCCATTATCCCCGCCGATGTGGTCAACGGCCTGCACGTCTTTGCCGGGCGCATTGATTTGATTTTGTAACCCTTTTCAGACGGCGTTTAAAACAGGTTTAAAGGCCGTCTGAAACCTTAAAAAAGGATAAAGCATGAGCGACGCTACCTATACCGGCGCGGTGATTATGGAGGTGAACGGCCGCGATATCGAGATTGTGAGCATCAAGCCGCAAACCACTACAGGCCGCAAGCCGGTCAAAACGATGAACCGCAACGGCCGAGTCAACGGTTATTGTGACGGCGTAACCGAACACAAATTAAGCGTTACCGCCGCCATTCCGATCGACGGTACGGAAATCGACTGGGACAACATCACCAAGGCGAAAATCACGATTTACCCCATCAACGACGAAGGTTGCCGCACTTCCTACCTCGACTGCTTTACCGTCGATACCAGCGAGCAATATGAAGTCGATAACGAGGCACGCATCGACATTGAGATGATTGCTTTGCACAAAATCAAGGAGTAATCAAGAATGAAGCACGAGTTTGATTTGGTGTGGGGCCTGCCCTTGCCGGGTGGCGGGGTGGCCAAACGTGCCGCACTGCGGCCATTAACCATCGGCGGCGAACTGCGCATGCAGGCTGCGTTGGAAGATATGGATTTGGGCGAAGCGCAAAGCGAAAGCGGCAAAGCCCGCGCCCTGATGCTCGAAACCTTGGCTTATTGGGCGCAGCAGCTTACCGTTGAGGGCATCGCCCCCGAGCAGCTAACCGCCGAGTACCTAGCGGAAAACCTGACCGGCGAAGACTACGGCATCATCTTGGCCGCACAGGACGACCTGCGGGCAAAATACACCGCCGCTGGGGCAAACCCCGGGAACACCACGGCGGCCGCCGAAAGACCGAGTCCCGAAACTACCGCAACTGCCACCGCAATTACCGCCAATCCGTCATCTTGATGGCCAAAGCGGGTATATCCGCCGATGCCGTGGCAGGTATGTGCCACGCCGAGCTGGTGGCTTGGTTTGGAGACATCTTGGACAGCTTAGGCGTTAAAAAGCCCACGGATGACGGAGTGATTATCTCAAGGCGGTTGCCTAAGCAAAGCAAGGAATCAAGTTAAACGGGTAACCGGCATAGCACAAGGCCGTCGAAAACAGTTTCAATGCTGTTCAGACGGCCTTTTTTGTGCTTTTTTTGCGGGATTTTTGGCATAAAGAGGTTGACTTTTTATGTTCCCACATATATAATTCATTTCATGGATTAGGAAATAAGAAACCCGCCGTTGGAGGCGGCGGGAATCGAAAAAGAAAGGAGGTGATGAAAATGATGAAGTTCCTAATCTTCCTGATTATGATGCTTATCAGCCTGCCAGCTTATTAAGTAGAATAATCAGATAGCAGCAAAAAGGGGTGGCAGAACACCGCTGCCCCTTCCTCCAAACTTTTAAACAATATACCGCCAACCGTTTTAAAAATCAAGGAGTGCCTATGGTTGATAAAAAGCTGGTTGAGTATCGGAAGAGAGCGGAAGCTAAACGAACTACGAAAAAAGTATCCTTTAATCTTGAGACAGAGAAAGATATTTTAGAAATTGCAAATAATCTTGATTTTTCTCAATGGGTTAAAGAAAAACTCCGAGAAAGGCTAAAAAATCAGCTTGATTAATTATGTGGGAACATATAATATTAATCCAACAGCAAAACACCGCTGTAAATGAAATTCCGCCCAAGCGCGAACTTGGGCGGAACAGTGAGAAAGCAATACGCGAATATTCTTTCTCGTGTCATCTACACTCATAAATGAAAGGTAATTTTACCATGAACGCACTTGTATCACAATTCAACCCGTCCCAAATCGCCATTATCGACCACAACGGCGGCAAATGGCTGACTTCAGAGCAATTAGGCTTGGCTTTGGGCTATTTGCCTGAAAATGCCCGAACCAGCATTAATCGTCTCTATAATCGTCATATCGAAGAGTTCTCTGAACATGATTCAACCGAGGTCAAATTGACCGCCATTGATGGAAAGTTAAGAGAATTAAGGATTTTCTCTCAATCAGGCTGTATTTTGGCGAGCTTTTTCGCCAACACGCCCAACGCCAAAGCCTTCCGCGCATGGGCAAAGGAAAAGCTGGCCGAACCTGCCGCCGATATGCTGCAAGTAGACCGCGATACGCTGCAATACGCTTTCGACCGCGCCCAACGTTTGGAAGCGGCTTATCTGGCCGTGTGTCCCGATATGGCGCGTCTGCTGCGCTATTTGGAAATGGGCTTGAATCAGGCGGAAGCCGCCAAGCTGCTGGGCATTGCACCGTCCAATGTGCGCCGCCGCCTGAAGCAGCTGGCCGATTTGGGCTTGGCCGATTACCGCCCCGACCCGAAATACCGCAACCGCCACGCGCTGGCGGCGGCAAACGGCCAACAATCTTTAGGCTTGGAGGGTTAAGCGATGAAAACGGGATATTGGATAAGTGAAGACGCTTTCGACACGCTGGTTAGAGCGCATTCCGCATTGAATATGCTGGCTACGCTGCTGTATGAAACGGAAAACAGCAAGGCCGCACTGCAAGCCGTTGACATGGCCGCTTTGGTTTCTTTCCCTACCGATGGTTTGAAAGAAGTGATCGGCGATGCGGCGTTTTCCTCGGACAAGATTAGGGCTTGAAACCCCTTAAATCCCGATTCAAACAGCCTTTAAACCATAATTAACCGTGAGTTAATGTGAGTTTAAAGGCTGTTTTTATGGCAAGCGGATTGATGAAATTGGTGTTGTCGCTGACCGGTCGGGATGACGGTGCAAAGCGGCTATTGGCCGAAACCGAGCGGCAATTGCAACGCACGGCTACATCGCGTATGCAGATGGCGCGCGCGCACAAACCTTATGAAATAGTGGGTATTCGATCGGAAAAAGCGATACAGCGCGAAATTAAACTGACCGAGGCGGCATACAACCGCCTTAAACGCAGTGGTACGGCTTCGCAAAACGATTTGGCGCGCGCAGCACAAGCACATAAGCAAAAATTGAAAGAGCTAAATGCAGAGTTGGGGCGAGGTGCCGGTCTGCAAAAAGGCATGGCTGCGGGCGCGGCAGTGTTTGCCGGGGCGGCGGCGGCGTATGGCGTTTTAAAACCTGCAATGGATAACCAAAAACAATTGGATGCCAATATCACTCAAGTAGCTTGGCAGGCTTATGGAGAGGATAACAGTAAGTCGGCAGACTGGATTGCCAAAGAAGGTAAAGGCGAAATCCGAGCATTGGTTAAGGAATTGGTGGATACCAACGGTGGAACGGCGGACGCAGCTTTACAACTGATTAACAGCATGATGGCCAACGGTATGAGCTTTGAGCAGGCGCGCACTAATGCCCAGTCCTCTCATAGGGCTATGCTGGCTTCCGCCGAAGGAGTCGGACAATATAATCCGCAAGATACGGCCAAACTTTTTAAAGTGCTTTCCGACTTCGGCTTTAAAGGCGATGAATTATCCAAAGCCTTTGAGTATGCGATGAAATCGGGTATGCAGGGCAATTTTGAAATTGCCGACATGGTACGCGAGCTACCTGCCTTGCTGCCTGCCGCGAAAGCGGCGGGTATGGACGGGCTGCAAGGTTTCGGCTTTCTTCTTTCTACTTTGCAATCGGCGGCCAATAAAGCCGGGTCAAACAGCGAGGCGGCCAATAATGTGCGCAATCTGCTGGAAAAAACCTTATCTGCCGATACTACCAAACGTTTGTCGAAAATGGTTAATCCGCAACAGCCGGGCAAAGGTATTGATTGGCGGGCATCGGTTTTAAAGGGTAAAGGAAATGGCGAGAGTGCGGTGCAGGTGTTGGCGCGATTGGCAGATTCCATGCTGGAAAAAGACAGGGAATACCAAGCTTTTAAGAAAAAAGCGGATGCAGGCGACGAAACAGCTAAAAGCCAAATGAATATTATGAAGGGTTTTGTGTTGTCGTCGATCTTACCGGATATTCAAGCCAAAGGCGGTTTGCTGGCGGCAGCCGATACGCAACAGGTTCAGGAATATATGCAAGGCTTGCTTGGCCTGAATCCGCAAAACAGTTTAGTGGATAAAAAATTGGCAGTTATGGAGAGTAGTGCCGCCTACAAGCAAGAGCAGGATGAAGCAAAAGCATTACTTGGCCAAGATGCGCTTACGGAATCTTTAATCAAGGCTGAAACAGGCTTGAAATCTTTGGCTGCCGAATTTCCCAATGCAACCTTAGCCCTGCAAACGCTTGCCGCTGCCGCGATGGCTGCTGCTGCGGCTCGAGGCTTGATGGGTGTGTTGGGTGGTGGCGGTTTGGGCGGCGGTGCGGCGGCGGTTGGCACAGCCGCACGCTTCGGCCTTGTCGGTATCGGTGCTGCTGCGGGCGGTTTGGGTTTATGGGATGCCAACAGCCGCATCAACCGCAATGAGGGTAAGGGATTTACAGAGGGCGGCCTAAACAGCCGCGCGGCGGGATATGCCGAGTCTGCTTTAAGCGGCGCGGCTTTGGGTGCGGCCGTCGGCTCGATTATCCCCGGTATCGGCACGGCCATCGGTGCCGCAATTGGGGCGGGCGGCGGCTTGTTGACAGCGGCCATTACCGATGCGTGGAAAGAAAACCCGCCGCCCAAACCTGCGGGCATGGCTGCCGAACCCTTGCAACCATTGCGCCCGCTCGAACCCCTTAAACCCGCCGAACCGCTTGCGCCCGTTATCACCCAGCAAACCGCCGCTTACCAAGCCGCGCTGAATGAGGATACGGCGGCGGTAACGGGCGGGCTGAATCAAATTAACAGCACGCTGGCGGCGGCCAACCAAACCATCAACAATAATATGACGGTAACGCTTGACGGGCGCGTGATCGCCCAAGAGGTATCGCGGTATCAAGTGGCCATGTTCGGCCGTGGAGCGGGTCAATAATGAGCGGATGGCATACCTTATTGCAGGACGCATCTTACAAGGGCGTCGGCTTTGATATTGAGGCGGTGGACGAGAGCAACGGCAAGGCATTGGCCGAGCATGCGCGGCCGTTTGTGCAGGGTATCGACCTTGAAGACATGGGCACGACCGGGCGGCAGGTGCAGATTAATGCGGTGTTTTGGGGCAAGGGCTATGCAGGCCGTCTGAAAAAGCTGCTGGATGCGCTGGAGCAGCCGGGCGGCGGCGTGCTGGTGCACCCTGTTTGGGGGCGGATGCACAACATGATTGCGGCATCATGGAGTTACCGACATGAGGCCGATTATGTGGATTATGCGGGCATCGATATTACTTTCCGCGAGGCGGCCGAAGCGCAGGAAATCTTTGTTTTTGAAAACGCCTTTTTGGTCGAGCTTGAGGCGTTGATTGCTAATATCGACACCTACCGCGAGGCGGCTATCGGCTTTGTTGATGCGGTGTTGGCGGTGGATGCGGGCGTATCAGCTTTATGGGGCAGCGCGCTGGGCATTTGGAGTGCGGCATCGGGTACGTTTGGCGCGGTGCGCCGTTTGTTTGATTTGGACAAAATTGCCTTTCCCGATCGGGGCGGATACAGTGCAGCGGCGTTTAAAAACGGCTCGGCCAAGCTGTTTGCGGATATATCGGTCATGGTAGATACTGGCATACGCCGTGAGGCGGGTTTGGCCGATAATGCCATGCACCATGCCGGTTGGTCGTCGCGACAGCGGTTTGACGGGGCTGCGGCTGTTGCCGACCGTGCCGCCGCTATCCCTGATAATTTGCTGACCGGCCGCTTTTCAGACGGCCTGCAAAACCGCCTGAACCGTTTAACCGCCAAACAGGTGCAGCCGGTAGCGCAGGCGGTGCGCCTGTTATCCACGTCATCGCTGTTGTCGGTGGCAACGGCATTAATCGAGGCGCATGGCGAAGAGATGACCGCGCCCGATTTGATTGAGGTTAACCGCGCCATGCGCCGCCGTATGCAGGCCGAGATTGCCGCCTTGCGGGCGGTGCAGACGGCTGCTGCCGAGTCTGGTGGGCTGACGGCCAACGCCGTGTATACCGAGGCTTACCAAACGGCAGAATCCCTGCGCGCGGCGGCAGGCCGTCTGAATGCGTTGGTCGCGGCGGCCATCAACCAAAAGCCGCCGCTGATTGTGCGCCAAGCCCCAATCGACGGCACGATACACCAAATCGCCCACGAGTTTTACGGCGATATAGCCCGCGCAGCAGAGCTGGTGCGGCTCAATCCTCATATCCACCACCCCGCGTTTATCAAGCGCGGCACTTTGGTTAACAGCTATGCAAAATAATTCATACGGCTATGCCGTGTCGGTGCGTGTTGGCGGTAAAGAGCACCGCCACTGGGAGCGCTACGACATCGACAGCGACTTTTTAATCCCTGCCGACAGCTTCGATTTTGTCATCGGCAGGTCGGGGCCGGAGGCGGCCATACCCGATTTAAGCGGAGAGAACTGCGAGGTAGTGATAGACGGGCAAATCGTGATGACGGGCATCATCGGCAGCCAGCGCCACGGCAAAAGCAAGGGCAGCCGCGAGTTGAGCTTGAGCGGGCGTGATTTGGCCGGTTTTTTGGTGGATTGCTCCGCGCCGCAGCTCAATGTAAAGGGCATGACGGTATTGGATGCAGCCAAAAAGCTGGCCGCGCCGTGGCCGCAGATTAAAGCGGTGGTGCTTAAGGCCGAAAACAACCCCGCTTTGGACAAAATCGACATCGAGCCGGGCGAAACCGTATGGCAGGCATTAACCCATATTGCCAACTCGGTCGGGCTGCATCCGTGGCTGGAGCCGGACGGCACGTTGGTGGTGGGCGGTGCGGATTACAGCAGCCCGCCGGTGGCGACATTGTGTTGGAGCCGCACTGACAGCCGCTGCAATATCGAGCGCATGGACATTGAGTGGGATACCGACAACCGCTTTTCCGAGGTTACTTTTTTGGCGCAATCGCACGGCCGCAGCGGCGACAGCGCCAAACACGATTTAAAGTGGGTGTACAAAGACCCGACGATGACGCTGCACCGCCCTAAAACGGTGGTGGTGTCCGATGCCGACAATTTGGCCGCATTGCAAAAGCAGGCTAAAAAGCAGCTGGCCGACTGGCGGCTGGAGGGATTTACACTCACGATAACCGTAGGCGGCCATAAAACCCGCGACGGCGTATTGTGGCAACCTGGCCAGCGTGT
The DNA here is from genome assembly GCA_000176735.1 of Neisseria polysaccharea ATCC 43768. GTDB lineage: Bacteria > Pseudomonadota > Gammaproteobacteria > Burkholderiales > Neisseriaceae > Neisseria > Neisseria polysaccharea. Next base: position 12,560 of record ADBE01000026.1, read on the forward strand.
GCATGTGATCGACGACGAGCACGGTATCGATGCGGTGTTTTTTCTGATGGGGCGGCGGTTTATGCTATCCCGCATGGATGGCACGCAAACCGAGCTGCGGCTCAAAGAGGACGGTATTTGGACACCCGACGCTTACCCCAAAAAGGCCGAGGCGGCGCGCAAGCGCAAAGGCAAACGCAAAGGCGTGAGCCATAAGGGCAAAAAAGGCGGCAAAAAACAAGCAGAAACGGCGGTATTTGAATGAGTTTGAGTAAATTGGCGAAAAAAACGGCACAAACTGCTAAAAATATCGGCGAAACCCTGCGCGCGGCCTTTCGGGGAAAAATCACGCTGGTGGTGTCGTCCGAGCCGATACAGCGCGTGCAGTTGAGCGGCTTGGCCGACGAAACCCTGCAAGACCTTGAACATTTGCAGGAATACGGCTTTGCCAGCCATCCGCCCGACGGCAGCGAAGCGGTAGTGATACCACTGGGCGGCAATACTTCGCACGGTGTGATTGTGTGCAGCCAGCACGGCAGCTACCGCATCAAAAACCTTAAGCCCGGCGAGACGGCGATTTTTAATCATGAGGGTGCAAAAATCGTGATTAAGCAAGGCAAAATCATTGAGGCCGATTGCGACGTGTACCGGGTTAACTGCAAACAATACGAGGTTAATGCGGCCACGGATGCCAAATTTAACGCTCCGTTGGTGGAGACCAGTGCAGTGTTGACGGCGCAAGGCAAAATCAACGGCAACGGCGGGATGGCGGTCGAGGGCGGCAGCGGAACACGGTTTAAATGCAATATCGACCTTGTGGGAGACTTTGAGAGTACAGGTAAGGTTACCAATAACGGCAAAAACATCGGCTCAGACCACAAACACCGTGGCGACAGCAACGGCACGACATCCGACCCGATTTAAATCTTTACGGCATTCAAAAGGTCGTCTGAAACATTTTCAGACGACCTTTTTGTTTAAGGGTTTGAAACACTTACGCTCTTTAAATGCAGTCAAAAAAGAGAAAATGCCAACATGGACAAAGAGCTAAACCCCGGCACCGGCGACTATACCGGCCGCACCGTCGATACGCTGCAAAATGCCGTGTATATCCGCTTGATGACACCGTTGGGCAGCTGGTGGGCGGATAAAACGCTCGGCTCGCTGCTGCATTTGTTGCAGCGCGAAAAAGACCTGCAACGGGTCAGCCTGTTAGCCGAGCAATATGCCGATGAGGCACTGCAACCGATTGTTAAGAGCGGGCGTGCCGACAAGATTACCGTGCGCGCAGAGCAGCCGCACGACGGCCGCCTGATCCTGCGTATCCGGGTGGATACGGCGGCGGGCGGGTTTGATTACCGCCACGAAGTGCCCGTGATTTAAAGAGGTTTTAAACGTGTTTGAAACGCCGACATTTGAGCAAATCCGCGAGCGTATCCTGCGCGATACCAAAAGCCTGTGGCCGGATGCCGATATCAGCCCCGACAGCGACCATTATGTGCACGCCAGCCGTTTGGCCAGCTGCGCCGAAGGGCAATATGCGCATCAAAGCTGGATTGTGCGGCAGATTTTCCCTGATACCGCCGACCGCGAGTATTTGGAGCGGCATGCCTCCATGCGCGGCTTGCGCCGCCGCAATCCTACCACGGCCAGCGGCACGCTGACCGTAAGCGGTATTGCGCAATCCATGCTTTCAGACGGCCTGCAAGTGCGTATCGGCCAGCGTTTTTACCGCACTACCGCCCGCGCCGTTATCGGCAGCGGCGGCACGGCGGAAATACCGGCAATCGCCGACGAGCCGGGCGCGGCCGCCAATGTGCGCGACGGCGAGGCGCAACTGATGGCCGCCCCCGCCGGTGTGGCCACCGAATGCCGCCTTACCGTACAAGGCGGCACCGACCGAGAAAGCGATGCCTCACTGCTGGCGCGTCTGTTGGAAATCATCCGCCTACCGCCCGCAGGCGGCAACCGTTACGACTATAAAAACTGGGCGTTGAGTGTTGACGGCGTAACCAGCGCATATGTTTATCCGCTGCGCCGCGGCTTGGGTACGGTGGATATTGCCATTACCTCCGCCGACGGTGTGCCGTCGGAAGAAACTGTGCGCCGCGTACAGGCTTATATCGACGATATGCGCCCGGTAACGGCAAAAAATGCGCTGGTACTCAAGCCAACCGTAACGGCGGTGCCTGTTACCGTGCAAGTCAAGCTCGACGGCATCGACTTGGACGAGGCCAAGCGCCGCATACGGACGGCCCTAAAAGAATATTTCGACACCCTGATCCCTGGCGACGGCCTGACTGTGTCGCAAATCGAGGCTGCTATCAGCAATGTGGATGGTGTGATCGACCGCCGTCTGACTGCGCCGACGGCCAACCGTGCCGCCGATACGGTTAACCGCATCGAGTGGTTTAAAGCGGGCGCGATTAATGTAACGGAGATGCCGTCATGAGCTATCAAGACATCTTGCGGGGCCTGTTGCCCCCCGTGTCGTATGCCCGCAATGCCCCGCGTGTGCGGGCGCAGGCAGAAATAGACGGCGCAGCGCTGGATGCGGTGGCGGAATCGGCTCAAAGCGTTGCCGATACCGTCGACCCGCGCAGCGCCGGCCAAATGCTGGCCGATTGGGAGCGCGTATTAGGTTTGGACGGTACGGGCAAAAACCGCCAGCACCGTGTGTTGGCCGTCATGGCCAAGCTAAACGAAACAGGCGGCTTGAGTATTCCTTATTTTGTGCGTTTGGCCGAGGCGGCGGGCTATCAAATCCAAATCGACGAACCGCAGCCGTTCCGCGCCGGTGTCAACCGTGCGGGCGACCGTCTTGCGCCGCAGGAAATCATGTGGGTGTGGCACGTTAACGTGCGCGGCGGCAACAACCGCATTACCCGATTCCGCGCCGGTATCTCGGCGGCGGGCGACAGGCTGACCGATTACAGCGATGCCGTGATCGAGAGCCTGTTCAACCGCCTCAAGCCCGCCCACACCGCTATCCGATTTACCTACCGATAAGGACTAAACCATGCACCCCATCGAAACCCCCGACAAGACCTTCCACGACGGCGACGGCGTGTCCGAATTGGGCACCATCCTGCCCGCGTGGTGGCTCAACCAAGTGCAATCCGAGCTGTTGGCCGTGCTGACTGCGGCCGGTATCCAGCCGGATAAGTCGCAGCCTAATCAATTACTGGCAGCACTGAATAAGCTGGCTGTAGTTACCACCGGCAACCAAGAAATTGCCGGCGACAAAACCCTTACCGGCCTCGCCACCCTGAAAAAAGGCGCGATTGTGGCCGACAGCGTGGGCGACTTTAATGCCAACCAATACCTGCAAATCGGCGCAAACAACGTAAACGCTTATTTTTACAACAAGCGCAGCGGCAAATACCTGTCCATGCGCAACGACGGCGAGCTGCGCTATGACGGCAAGCGCCTGCTCAATGTGGACGACCTCGCCGGCATGATACCCAGCGGCGCCGTGATGTACTTCGCCGGGCAGACCGCCCCCGCAGGCTGGCTCAAAGCCAACGGCGCGGTCGTATCGCGCACCCTCTACGCCGCCCTTTTCCAATCCATCGGTACTACCTACGGCGCGGGTGACGGGCACAGCACCTTTAATTTACCCGACCTGCGCGGTGAATTCGTGCGCGGCTGGGACGACGGCCGCGGCATAGATAGCAGGCGGGCACTGGGTAGTGCGCAAAGCGATGCCATCCGGAATATTACCGGCAAAATTGACAGCGGAAAAAACAGCGCACTGCAACTGTTCGACTACATCGAGCCGACGGGCGCGTTTGGCGTGGAAAAATCATGGAAACAGTGGACAAGCGAAGGCAGCGGCGGAAATGACAATATTCCGCGCGCCATCACATTCGACGCCTCCCGCGTTGTTCCCACGGCCAACGAAAACCGCCCACGCAACATCGCATTGTTGGCCTGTATCAAAATTTAAGGCCGTCTGAAAGGATAAATCATGAGCGAAAACCAATACCCGCCAACCAAGCCCGTCTGCCAGTTGGATGCCGACAACCTCTACCTGCACCAAACCGTGGCCGACCTCGACCCGCTGGCCGCAGACGGCGGCTACCTATTGCCGGCCGGCTGCGTGGACACCCAGCCGCCCGAAACCCGTGCAGGCTTCGCCGCCCGTTGGCTACCCGAAAGGGTCGAATGGCAATACCTGCCCGACCATCGCGGCAAAACCGCCTACCGCACCGACGACGGCGCGGAGGTGCAGGTTGAACAGGTGGGCGAGCTGCCCGCCGAGCTGACCCTGCTGCCGCGAGAGAACGAATATCAGACGTGGGATGCCAAAGCGAAGGCTTGGATATTGCCTCCGGACGTTGCCGCCCGGCTCAAAGCCGAACAGCAGGATGAGATGTGGAAGCGCATCAAGGACAAGCGTTACGACAACCTGCGGCATGGAGTTTATATCAAGTCCGTAGGCAAGTGGTTTCAAACCGATGACGCCACCCGCCTGCAATATTTGGCACTGGCGCTGGAAAGTGTAACGGGCGGTTTTAAAAAGCCCATCAACTGGAAGACGATGGATAACAGCTTTTTACAGCTAACTCCCGAGCTGCTGCGCGAAATCATGCAGACCATGCACGATAACGAACAAGCCGACTTTGCCAATGCCGAAAAACACAAAGCGGCCATGCTCAAAGCCGAAAATCCTCTGGAATATGACTACAGCGGCGGCTGGACGGCCAACTATGAGCAAATTGAAGACGGGGAGACCAACAGATGAGCGAACGGAAAATTTATCTAGCCCTCTACAAAGGCCGCCGCGACGGCAGCGGCTGGCGCGTATGGTGTGCAAGGGCGACCGACTGGCTGACCCGTGCCCTCACACGAGGACAATACAGCCACTGCGAGATTGCAGTGAGGCTGACAGAAAAAAACAATGGCGGACAGGCAGCGTATCAATGCTATTCCGCCTCCATCCGGGACGGCGGCGTGCGCGTGAAAACCATGCCGCTGCCTGCGGCCAAGTGGGACTTGATCCAAATGGAGTCAACCTCCGAAGCACACGAACGTCTGCAAAGGGTATGGGCGGAAACCCGAGACCAAGGCTACGACCTGATGGGCGCATTGGGTATCGCCTTCGGGCTGCCGCAAAACCGCAGCCGCTGGTTTTGCTCCGAATGGTGTGCGACTGCCCTAGGGCTGCCCGACGGCTGGCGCTGGTCGCCCAACGACCTTGCCGCCATCGTGCCCGCTTTAAAAAGGCAGGCATGAAAAATCCCGCCACATGGGCGGGGAACACGAAAGATGAGACGGCGACGCGGTAGGTGCGGTAACACCCGCCGCGACAGCCAAGCAGAGATAGCCTGCATTGACCCAAGGCCGCCACCCTCGAGGGTGCGCGGATTGTATCACGCAATGTAGGAAAAATAATGCAATACCGATGCAAAAGCTGCGGCAAATTACTGACCATTGGCAGCGGCACCGTGCAAATCAAGTGCCAACGCTGCAAAACAGTAAACCAATTCAGTTCTTTAACAACCCGGAACGCCCCGAGTGCCGAAATTGCGAACACTACGCAGAAAGGCACTTATGTACCGCAAAGCACCCCTGCCGTTCACCGGCCAAAAACGTAACTTTTTAAAGCTGTTTAAACAGGTGTTAAACGACCATATCCCCGGTGACGGGGAGGATTGGACAATCTTAGACGCTTTCGGGGGTTTCGGCCTCTTATCGCATACCGCCAAACAATGCAAACCGGCCGCCCGCGTTATTTATAACGACTACGACGGCTACAGCGAGCGCCTGCAACACATTCCCGACATCAACCATTTGCGCCGCCTGCTTGCCGGGCTGCTGACCCCCGTTCCACGCAGCAAACCGGTGCCACCGGCAATTAAGGCCGCCATCGTGGCTGCCATCCGCAGCTTCGGCGGCTATATCGACCTCGACTGCTTGGTTTCATGGTTGCTATTCAGCGGCAACACCGCCGCCGATTTGGACGAGCTAGGCCGCAAAACCATGTACAACTGTATCAGCCTCAGCGACTACCCCGAGGTACAAGACTACCTGCAAGGAGTGGAGATAGTCGACCAATCCTACCGCGAGCTGCTACCGCAACATATCGGCAACCCGCGCACGTTATTGGTACTCGACCCGCCCTACGTCTGCACCCAGCAGGGCAACTACCGCAAGGCAGCCTACTTCGGCATGGTAGAGTTCCTGCGCCTGATGGCAATGGTGCGCCCACCCTTTATCTTTTTCAGCAGCACCCGCAGCGAACTGCCCGCTTATCTCGACCTCGTGGCCGAACTGCGCCTGCCCGGATGGGAGCGTTTTACAGGCAGCCAAACCCTGACAGTGAGCAGCACCATCAACCGCAATTCAAGCTACGACGACCACCTGATTTATAAGTTCTGACAGCGGGCAGCATACTACTTTTAAAGACATAAGATAATCCCCGTTTAACAGGCCATTAAACGGGGATAAATTTGTGCAAAAGCTTATACAATTTTCTACGCTGCGGCGGTGCAAAAGCTGCTGCCAATTTGTGCAAAAGCTGCCGCCGCCTTACAAGGTATGGAAACCTGTTTCCCGAAAGGCGGCGCAGGATGCCCGTTCCCTGCAACTTTGCCTTATTCCGACATCAAATGCCCCAACTTGTCCGCCTTGGTTTGGAGATAACGCTCGTTTTCCAGATTTTCCCCGACGTGCAGGGGGATGCGTTCGACCACGTTAATCCCCGCATCTTTCAGGGTTTGGATTTTTTCGGGGTTGTTGGTCAGCAGTTTGACCGAGCGGATGCCCAGATATTCGTAGATAGATTGCGCCAGACGGAAATCGCGGGCATCGACGGGCAGCCCGAGTGCCAAATTGGCTTCAACAGTATCCATACCTTGGTCTTGCAGATGATAGGCGCGGATTTTGTTAATCAGCCCGATGCCGCGTCCTTCCTGACGCAGATAGACGATGATGCCGCGCCCCTCTGTCTGTACCGCCCTCATGGCCGCTTCAAGTTGAGGCCCGCAGTCGCATTTTCTCGAGAACAGCGCGTCTCCCGTCAGGCATTCGGAGTGGATGCGCGTCAGAACCGGATTGCCGTCTGAACAATCACCGACGGTCAGCGCGACGTGTTCCTGCCCGCCTGCTTCTTCAAAACCGTGCATCGTAAATACGCCCCATTCGGTCGGCAGGCGGCAGGAAGCCACATGGTTCAACATTTCAGACATCTTCACTCCCATCTTTTTCGGCAGACATACCCAACAGCAGTTTCAAAGGTTTGGACAAAGCCAAGGCAAGAGCCACCCATTCCGCCTGTGCTGCCTCATCCGCACACTCTGCGCATTCAAATTCCACATGAACCACGCCCAACACACCGCCACTTTCCGTGCAGACCGGAATGGAAATTTGCGCCGCCGAAGCATGATTGCGTTCTCCCGAAAGCTCACCCAAATCCAACCAACGGCGTACATCCGAGGCAACATTCATCCAGCCGCTTTGCGCCGAACGGCAAGCCAGCGAAACCTTGCCTGCCGCTTCATCCAAATCCCACAGGTTTTCCAAAACCTCGCCCTGTCGGGACAGGCATATCAGTTGGAAAGCCTGGTTTTCAGACGGCATCAGGGCATAAACCGCCGCACTCCGCACGCCTGTCGAGCGCGAAAACACCGAATCCAAAGCCATGAAAAGCCGTTTCAGACCTTCCTCATTCCCGCTGTTTTGCTCCAAATAATCGGCAAGCCTCCAATCCTCATGCTCAAGCCACAAAACCGAACGCTCAATCGAAGCCGTCCCCATATCCATTACCGTCTGAGTCGTCAGATACGCCGCCCGAACCTCGTCAAGCGACAGCTTTAAACCTTGGGTCAGCAGAAAATCTTTAATCAAAGCAGCAGGCATACCCAAATTCCGTCAATAAAAACAAAAACCGCCGGATTCCGATGCCAGGCGGACGAATAGTGGATTTTACCGCTGCAAAGCATAAGCCTCAACTATTACGCCCAAAGCCTTGCGCAATCGGACAAAATCTGTATAATCTCCACCCTTATGCGGACGTGGCGAAATTGGTAGACGCACCAGATTTAGGTTCTGGCGCCGAGAGGTGTGAGAGTTCGAGTCTCTCCGTCCGCACCATTAACAATAAATAAATCAATTACTTAAAATACATTGGGACAATTTAGGGACGCAAAATACAGGCCATCTGATTTAATCAGGTGGCTTTTTTATCGGGCTTGGATAAATTTAAAATCATATAAATCAGAATCTTGCAATATATTCAAAAACCTCTTGCATTACCGTTAAAACATTGATTACACGCCAAACAACCTGAAGGAATTGCGCCATAAATACGGCTTGACGCAAAAGTGGGTTGCCGAGATTACGGGCGTAACTTTGGTGACGGAACAAAAATAGGAGGCGGCAATGGGTTTGAAAGCGCATTGCGATATGCCGCACACGCGTTGGTTGGTTTTGTTGGAATATTTGGGGAATCTTTAAATCGGTTTTGTTTGAATAACATCGGAATGATGCCGTCTGTAAGCAAATTTGCTTCAGGCGGCTTTTTATTTGCCCCGAGAAATGGTTTGTCGGTGTGTTTTTTGTGTAACTTAGCGCGGGGAGATTGCGTGGCAGATTGATGCGCTTAATGGGAAGTTTGAGTGGAAAGAGGAGAAGGGCTTTGACCCGAATGTGTTTAAAACAACCAGTTATGAGATTACCGACCCGAATACGGGCTTGGCGGCGGTATTTTGAATATGGGCAGGAAAGCCGCCGAGAAGGCTGTATTGAAGAAAATGGGCGTTGCGGCGACTAAGGGAACGCCTGAATTTGCGGCTTTGGCGGCTAAGGAGTCCGTCAAGGGCGGATTGGGCGGTGCGGCACGCGGCGGCTTTGCGCGCGTTGCGCGGCGTGGTGGCGCAGTGGAACAGGAAGCATTCGGAGCGCGCCATTAAGTCGAAAAATATTATGTCAAGCATGAGAAACCGGCAACGGCGCGTTGCGGGGGCGAAAGACGGTATTTATCTGTCGGACAAGCACTCGGATGCGCGGACGGACGGCGGATTTGCCTTCGGGCATTGAGAAAGTCCCGAATCTGAAAATGGTTCGGGCTTTTTTAGGCGGTTGAATGCTGCCGATACGGTTGGTTTAATGGGTGTGTTTTTAACTTGTTGGAGCAGTTATGGCTAATACGCTTTACGATACTTCGAGACAGATGTTCTTGGAGGGGCAGTTGAACTGGGCGGACGATACGGTCAAGGTCGCTTTAGTGGATACTAATGCTTATACGCCGAATGTGGCGACGCATAAGCATACCGACGATAAACATGCAAACAACCTTATTTCAATGGATGTATATCAGTATATGGCAAACGGTTTTTCTTCAGGCGTTACTATCGGCGCATCAGTCGGCACTGCAGTTGTCAGTATCAAGTCCGAGCAGTACGGAATTTTGCGAATCCTGCATTCTGCAACGGATAGGGTACAAAACCTGATAAAAAATACATGCCGTCTGAAGCTGTTGCAGACAAAGGGGATGATGTCCGACTTTGGTCGGTGGTTCGGTTTCAGACGGCATGGTTTATTTTTCGACGGGCAGCCCGAAATGCAGGTAGGCGCGTTCGGTCGCCATCCTGCCGCGCGGGGTGCGTTGCAAAAAGCCTTGTTGGATGAGGTAGGGTTCGATAACGTCTTCGATGGTGTCCGTAGATTCGCCAATGGCGGCGGCAACGTTGTCCAAACCGACGGGGCCGCCGCCGAATTTATGCAGGATGGCTTCGAGGAATTTTCTGTCCATAACATCCAAACCTTGCGCATCCACATCCAGCATGCTTAAAGCGGCATCGGCGACGGCGGCATCGATTACGCCGTTGTTTTTCACATCGGCAAAATCGCGGACACGGCGCAGCAGGCGGTTGGCGATGCGGGGCGTACCGCGGCTACGTTTGGCGACTTCCATCGCGCCTTCTTCGCCCATGTCGAGTTGCAGTAATTGTGCGGAACGGCTGACGATGGTGGCAAGGTCTTGATTTTGATAAAACTCCAAGCGGGCAACGATACCGAAGCGGTCGCGCAGAGGGTTAGTCAACATACCTGCACGAGTGGTCGCGCCGACGAGCGTGAAGGGCGGAAGGTCGATTTTGACGGAACGTGCGGCAGGGCCTTCGCCTATCATGATGTCGAGCTGGTAGTCTTCGAGCGCGGGGTAGAGGATTTCTTCGACAACAGGGCTGAGGCGGTGGATTTCGTCGATGAACAATACGTCGTGCGGCTCGAGATTAGTCAGAAGGGCGGCAAGGTCGCCTGCGCGTTCGAGGACGGGACCGCTGGTTTGGCGCAGGTTGACGCCCAATTCTTTGGCGATGATGTGGGCCAATGTGGTTTTGCCCAGTCCGGGCGGGCCGAAGAGCAGGGTGTGGTCTAGGGCTTCGCCGCGTTTCTTGGCGGCTTGGATGAAGATGGCGAGCTGTTCTTTGGCTTTGTCTTGCCCGATATAGTCGTCCAGCGTTTTAGGACGCAGGGCGCGTTCGAGCAACTCTTCTTGTGAGGAGATGCTTTGGGCGGTGATGATGCGCTGGGGCTGTGCAGCGGTTAGGTTGTCGGTTTGCAGCATGGGTTTTCCGGTGGGTTCGGAGCCGTCTGAAAAGCAGTTTGCCGGTTTCAGACGGCCTTTTTGAAAAAGGGTCAGCCGCGCGTTTCGCGCCAAACAAGATAGTCGCGCAGGGGCGGCATAGGCGGGTTGATGCAGTGTGGGCAGATACCAGTGGTGTCTTCGTCGTCGCTGTCGATGTGGTAGGCGTTGGGGTCGAAGCGGACTTGCTGCATCACCGCCTGCGCCAACGCCTGCGCCTGAACGACGTCGAAGGTGAATTTTTCGAGGATTTCGTTCAACAGGCGGATTTCGCCACCGCTAAATTCCGCACTGTGTTTGAGGATGAGGCGTTGGTAATCTTCGTTGTTGATTTTAGGCAATAAATCGGTTTTCAGGGTCATGATTTTATGTTGGGGGCGGGATGGCTGAAGCGTGAATTATAGCGGATATGGCGGCGGCTGTTTTAAAGCTTGGATCGGGTATCGTCCTCAAAACTTTAAAAGTGGCTGCATTGGGCGTTTTAATGTTTTTCTGTTTTGTCTTGCGCCGCCCGGAACGCTTTTTGCAACGGGGCGATTTGTGCCAGCCGCGCCTGGTCGATTTGTTCGGCGATAAGGTGCGCTTTTCCTTGCGCGCGGCATTCGGCGGCGATTTTGCCCGAATCCGCCTGATTGGCGGCTTCGAGCAGAGCGAGCCAGTGCGCGCGTTGCGGGTAGGGCGTGTGTTCGCGGTTCAGACGGCCTTGCGTATCGGCAATGCAGACGTTCAATGCCGTCTGAAAACGCTCGGGACGGCGGAAGGCATCGGTTTTTTTCAAAACGTCGATAACGGTTTTGCTGCGGAGTTTTTCAACCTGATGGAAGATGATGTGCCAACGGCAAACCAATTCGGCAAGCTCGGCGCAATGTTTCGGCGCGCGCAACCTTTGATTGACTTCGCGCACGGGTTCTACGCCGGCGAGGTCGTGTCCGTGGTGGCGCGGCAGGATGTCGGGCGGCGTTTTGGCTTTGCCCAAATCGTGCAGCAGGGCGGCGTAGCGTTCGGGCAGGCTCAAACCCATATCGGCGGCGCGTTGCAGCGTCATCAGGGTATGGATGCCGCTGTCGATTTCGGGATGATAGTCGGTGCGTTGCGGCACGCCGAAGAGGGCATCGACTTCGGGCAGCAAGACTTTGAGCGCGCCGCATTCGCGCAACACTTCAATCATCCTGCGGGGATTGTTTTCCATCAAACCTTTCGCCAATTCCTGCCAGACGCGTTCGGCGACTAAAGCGTCCGCTTCGCCGTTTTCCACCATTTTCCGCATCAGCTTCATGGTTTCTTCGTCGATTTCAAATCCGTAGCGCGCGGCAAAGCGGGCAGTGCGCAGGATGCGGACGGGGTCTTCGACGAAGGCAGGGGAAACGTGGCGCAAAATGCCTGCCTTTAAATCCTGTTGTCCGCCGAAAGGGTCGATGATGAGGCCGTCTGAATCCTGAGCCATTGCGTTGATGGTCAGGTCACGGCGCATCAAGTCCTGCTCCAGCGTAACGTCTTTGTCGGCGTGGAAACTGAAACCGGCATAGCCCTTGGCGGTTTTGCGTTCGGTGCGGGCGAGGGCGTATTCTTCGTAGGTTTTGGGATGAAGGAATACGGGAAAGTCTTTGCCAACAGGCTGGAAGCCTTGCGCCAGCATGGTTTGTGCGTCTGCGCCGACGACCACCCAATCGCGGTCTTTGACGGGCAAGCCCAAAAGATAATCGCGGACGGCACCGCCGACGAGATAAGTCTGCATATGCTTCCTATTTTAAAGTTATCAATAATGCCGTCTGAAGCGGCTTCAGACGGCATTGTTTCAACTGACGGGTATTTTGTGCGCTTATGCTACGCCTTTTTTCTCTAAGTAACTTTCGTAATCGCCCAAGTAGTGTTCATATCCGCCTTTGCCATCCAATTCGATGATTTGGGTAGCCAATGAAGATACAAACTGACGGTCATGCGAGACGAAAATCAGCGTGCCGTTGTATTTTTCCAGCGCCATGTTCAAGGATTCGATGCTTTCCATGTCCATGTGGTTGGTCGGTTCGTCCATGACCAAGACATTGGGTTTCAAAAGCAATAGTTTGCCGTAAAGCATACGGCCTTTTTCGCCACCGGAGAGAACCTTCACTTTTTTCACGACATCGTTGCTACCAAAAAGCAAGCGGCCCAAAGTGCCGCGGATGACTTGCTCGTCATCGCCTTCCTGACCCCATTGGCGCATCCATTCACTCAGGTCCATATCGACGTCGAAGTCGTTTTCATGGTCTTGCGGATAGTAGCCGACACTGGCTTTTTCCGCCCATTTGATGGTGCCTTCGTCCGGCAACAGGCCGTCTGAATATTCAGGGTTGTACGCGCCGGCCAAGAGTTTCAGCAAGGTAGATTTACCTGCGCCGTTCGGGCCGATGATGGCAAGGCGTTGGCCTGCTTCAAGGATGAAGTTCAGGTTTTTAAACAACTGGGTTTCAAAACGTTTGGCCAGTTTTTCAACTTCCACTGCCTGACGGTGCAACTTGGCTTTTTCATCGGCTTCAAAACGGATATACGGGTTTTGACGGGTGGAAGGTTTGACTTCGACCATTTCCGATTTGATTTTGTCGGCCTGTTTCAGACGGCTGGTTGCCTGACGGGCTTTGGATTTGTTGGCAGAGAAGCGGGCGACGAACTCTTGCAGCTCTTGCAGTTTCTCTTTGGCTTTGGCGTTGTCTTTCAGGGCGCGTTCGCGCGATTGGGCGGAAGCGAGCATATAGTCGTCGTAGTTGCCCGGATAGATGGTGATGGTGTTGTAGTCCAAATCCGCCATGTGGGTGCAGACTTCGTTCAAAAAGTGACGGTCGTGCGAGATGATGATCATGGTGGAGTCGTATTGGTTCAATACGCCTTCCAACCAGCGGATGGTATTAATGTCCAAGTTATTGGTCGGTTCGTCCAAGAGCAATACATCCGGTTTGGAGAACAGGGCTTGCGCCAGCAATACGCGCAGTTTGAAGCCCGGGGCGACTTCCGCCATGGTCGCATTGTGCAAATCTTCAGAAATACCCACGCCGCTCAACAATTCGGCAGCGCGCGCTTCGGCGGTGTAGCCGTCGTATTCGGCGAACTTGGCTTCCAGTTCGGCGGCTTTCATGTAATCGTCTTCGGTGGCTTCGGGATTGGCGTAAATCGCATCACGCTCGGTCATCGCCGCCCACATTTCGGTATGCCCCATCATCACCACGTCCAGCACGCGCATGTCTTCGTAGGCAAACTGGTCTTGGCGCAATTTACCCAAACGCACGCCGTTTTCAATTGCGACTTCACCGGCCGTCTGTTCCAAATCGCCGCCGAGGATTTTCATGAAGGTGGATTTGCCCGAACCGTTCGCGCCGATCAAGCCGTAGCGGTTGCCTTCACCGAATTTGACGGATACGTTTTCAAACAGCGGCTTTGCGCCGAACTGCATGGTAATGCCGTTGGTAGAAATCATTACTGGTAAAACCTTATATTGGAAAGAGATTAATTTTTCAAATTTTCGGATTGTAACATAAGCGCACTGCCGTCTGAAACAGACGGGCAAATTTTCAGACACTTATAGTAAAATATCGGTTTTATTATTTCAGGCAAAAGGTTTCCAAATGATAGTCCTTCATGGCATCCCAAATTGCGATACGGTCAAAAAAGCTAAAAGCTGGCTTGCCAAATATGGTATGGAATTTGAATTTCGGGATTTTAAAAAACAGGCGCCTTCCGAAGCGGAAATCCGCCTGTGGCTGGAGCAGGTGCCTTTGGAGATACTGCTCAACAAACGGGGGACCACATGGCGCAGACTTGATGCACTGATGCAGGAGGAAGCCCTGTCTTCAAGGGAAAGTGCGGTCAGGATAATGTCCGAAATGCCAAGCCTTATCAAACGTCCCGTACTGGAATACGGCGGAAAGGTTCATGTCGGTTTCAGCGATGAATCTTATCGAGAGATATTCAAACGTTAATTAAGCCTTCGTGCAGACGCGTATAAAAACCGTTACAATACGGAATCTATATTTCCCAACCCCATTCCATATTCCGATCTGAAAATATGTTCCATTCCATCGAAAAATACAGAACACCCGCCCAAGTCTTATTAGGCCTGATTGCATTAACTTTTGTCGGCTTCGGCGTCAGCACGGTTTCACACCCCGGTTCCGATTACATCGTCCAAGTTGGGGACGAAAAAATCAGCGATCATTCGATTAATGTCACCATGCAAAATGAACAGGCTGCCGGCGGCAGCCCGTCACGCGATGCCGTATTCCAATCCCTGCTGCAACGCGCCTATCTGAAACAAGGTGCAAAACTGATGGGTATTTCCGTTTCTCAGGAACAAATCAAACAGATTATTGTAGACGATCCTAATTTTCACGATGCAGGCGGCAAATTCAGCCATGCCCTTTTGAGCCAGTACCTTTCGCAACGCCATATGTCGGAAGACCAGTTCGTCGAGGAAATCCGTGACCAATTCGCATTGCAGAATTTGGTAAACCTTGTTCAAAACGGTGTCTTAGTCAGCGATACCCAGGCGGAGCAACTGGTCAAACTGACCCAGGTTAACCGTACCATCCGTTCGCATACTTTTAACCCCGACGAATTCATCGCCCAAGTCAAAGTGTCTGAAGCCGATTTGCAGAAATTTTATAATGCAAACAAAAAAGACTACCTGCTTCCTCAAGCGGTCAAATTAGAATATGTCGCATTGAATCTGAAAGACTTTGCAGATAAACAGACCGTCAGCGAAACAGAAGTGAAAAATGCGTATGAAGAACGTATGGCACGTCTGCCCGCAGAAGGGGAAAAACCTTCTTTCGAAAAGGAAAAAGCCGCTGTCGAGAATGAGTTGAAAATGAAAAAGGCGGTTGCCGACTTCAATAAGGCAAAAGAAAAGCTGGGCGATGACGCGTTCAACCATCCTTCCTCGCTTGACGAAGCTGCCAAAAACAGCGGTTTGAAAGTGGAAACTCAAGATACGTGGCTGAGCAGGCAGGACACGCAAATGTCCGGTATGCCCGAAAACCTGATCAATGCCGTATTCAGCGACGACGTATTGAAGAAAAAACACAATTCCGAAGTGCTGACCATCAACAGCGAAACCGCGTGGGTCGTCCGCGCCAAAGAAGTCCGCGAAGAAAAAACCTTACCGTTTGAAGAAGCTAAAGACGCGGTGCGTCAGGCTTATATCCGCGCCGAAGCCACCAAACTTGCCGAAAACAAGGCAAAAGAAACACTGGCGCAGTTGAGCGGAGGCAAGGCAGTTGATGTGAAATGGTCGGAAGTGTCCGTTTTGGGCGCGCAGCAGGCAAGGCAGTCCATGCCGCCAGAATCTTATACGGAACTGCTGAAAGCAAAACCGGCAAACGGTAAACCCGCCTATGTCAGACTGACCGGCCTGCCGGCACCCGTGATTGTCGAGGTGCAGGCAATCACGCCTCCGGAGGATATCGCCGCACAGCTTCCGCCTGCGAAACAGGCTTTGGCGCAACAGCAGTCTGCCAATACCTTTGACCTGCTGATCCGCTATTTCAACGGTAAAATCAAACAGACCAAAGGAGCGCAATCGGTCGACAACGGCGACGGTCAGTAATTGACACTTTTGTTGACAACATAACGGTCGGAATATTCCGGCCGTTTTCCCATACGGCGGAATATGATGAGCCACAAAAAACAAGATGCCTTCCAAGGATTGATCGACGCGCTGAAGGTTTTACCCAACGTCGGGCCGAAATCGGCACAGCGGATAGCGTATCATTTGCTCCAACACAAGCGCAAAGAGGCTGAAAAACTGGTGGATGCCTTGCAGACGGCATTGAAGCAGGTTCACCATTGCGCGAGGTGCAACACGTTTTGCGAAGGCGGATTGTGCGATATTTGTGCCGATGAAACACGCGACGGGCGGCGGCTGATGGTGGTGCATATGCCTGCCGACGTGTCGAATATGGAAGCGGCAAACTGCCACGACGGGCTGTATTTCGTCCTGATGGGGCAAATCAATACGGCATTGGGAATGGACGTATCCGCCATCGCATTGGACAGGCTGGCGCAACGGCTGGGCGGCGGGGAAGTCGAAGAAATCATTATTGCAACCGCTTTTACCGCAGAAGGCAATGCGACGGCGTATGTCCTGTCCGAGTTTTTCAAAAACCTGCCTTACAAAGTCAGCAGGCTGTCGCAGGGCATCCCCTTGGGCGGCGAATTGGAATATGTCGATGCGGGAACGCTGGCGCAGGCGGTGTACGAACGCCGCCTGATTAAAGAAGGCGGGGCGTAACGCCGCCAATGCAAAATGCCGTCTGAAGGCTTCAGACGGCATTTTTCCGGGCGGTTTACTTGCAGTTGAGCCCTTGAATCTGCAACGCGCCTCCGTTGCCGACTTTGAACACGCACTGCGTCGCGCTGCTGCCGGAAACGGTAATGCTGCCGCTGCCGCCGTTCAGGCTGACGGGTTCTTTAACGCCCATACCGACTGCCGTTGCCGCCAGCTTTTGCGCGTCGGCTTCGGAATAAGGCGTGTTGTTGGCATCGATTTTGATTTCTTTGGCGTAGGCAGCCGCAGCGGCGGATAAGGCGATGGCGCACAAAGCAAAAGCAGTTCGGATATTCATTGTTTTCCTCAAGAAACGGTTTTTCTGAAGGAAAGGATAGGGCAGTTTGACGCGTTGTGCAAGTTTTCCGCCCGCTCTGCCGCCCCGTCCCCCGCACTCGGGCGTTCGGACGCTGCCGGGGTTTTACGGTACAATAAACTTTTGCCGCCGCCCCCAAACCGCCGTCCGGGGCGGCACGTTTGCAGACATTTTTAAGGTAGCGTTATGTTTTCTCTAGAGGCTTGGATAGGCTTGAGGTATCTCAGGGCGAAAAAGCGCAACGGCTTTATGTCGTTTATTACGATGGTTTCGATTGCCGGAATCGCCTTGGGCGTAACCGCGCTGATTGTTGTCTTGTCGGTTATGAACGGCTTTCAGAAAGAAATACGCGGGCAGCTCCTGAATGTCGCGCCGCACGCCGAAATCGGCTATATCGACAATACGGGTACGGATTGGCGCAACCTGCTTCGGTTTACCGAAAACCACAAAGGTATTTTGGCTGTCGCGCCCTATGTTTCCAATCAGGCTCTGCTGGCAAACGCGGGCGAAATCAGGGGCGTGCAGATGCGCGGCATTTTGCCGTCTGAAGAGCGCAAAGTGGTGGAATACGGCGACAAAATGCCGGCAGGCAAGTTTGAAGACCTGATTCCGGGCGAGTTTGACATTATCCTCGGTGTCGGTTTGGCAGAGGCTTTGGGGGCAGAAGTCGGCAGCAAGGTTACGGTGATTACGCCGGAGGGTAACGTTACCCCCGCCGGAGTCGTACCGCGCCTGAAGCAGTTTACCGTGGTCGGTCTGGTTAAGACGGGCGTTTACGAAGTGGACAACTCATTGGCGATGACGCATATCCAAGACGCGCGCGTACTGTACCGCTTGGATAAGGAAGTTGCGGGGCTGCGGCTGAAACTCGCCGATCCGCAAAACGCCCCCGCCTTGACGGCAACACTGATTCCGGAGGCGCAAAGGGACGCGGTTTGGGTGCGCGATTGGACGTTCAGCAATCGAAGCTATTTTGAGGCGGTCGAGTTGGAAAAACGGATGATGTTCATCATCCTGACGCTGATTATCGCCGTAGCGGCGTTCAACCTTGTCTCTTCGTTAGTGATGGCGGTTACGGAAAAGCAGGCGGACATTGCGATTTTGCGGACTTTGGGTCTTTCCCCTGCTGGCGTGATGAAGATTTTTATGGTGCAGGGCGCGTTTTCAGGCTTTTTCGGCACGCTGGCGGGTGTGGTCTGCGGCGTGCTTTTGGGTTGGAACGTCGGCAGGGTCGTGGTGTTTTTTGAAAACCTGCTCGGTGTCCACCTCATCAATTCGCAGGTTTATTTTATCGACTACCTGCCCAGCGATGTTGATATGGGCGACGTTGCCCTGATTGCCTGCATTTCCTTGGGACTGTCTTTCGTGGCGACGCTCTACCCGAGCTGGCGCGCGTCAAAAACCCACCGGCGGAGGCTTTGCGTTATGAGTGAGTTGATTTTGAAATGCGAAGGCGTGGGCAAACGCTATCGGGATGGCGGTTTGGACGTTCGGGTGCTGCACGGCTTGGATTTGGAAATCCGCGCGGGGGAAAGCACCGGCATCATCGGTTCTTCGGGCAGCGGCAAATCGACGCTGCTGCATATTTTGGGCGGGCTGGATATGCCGTCTGAAGGCAGGGTGCTGCTGATGGGCGAGGATTTACGTACATTAAGCCAGCGACAACTGGGCATCCTGCGCAACCACCATCTCGGTTTCGTGTACCAGTTCCACCATCTTCTACCTGAATTCTCGGCACTGGAAAACGTGATGATGCCTTTGCTGATTGGCAAAAAAAGCCGGGAAGAGGCTGCGGAGGCGGCAATGGCGATGCTGGAAAAGGTCGGACTGAAACACCGTTCGACGCACCGCGCAGGCGAACTGTCCGGCGGCGAACGCCAGCGTGCCGCCATTGCGCGCGCCTTGGTTACGCAACCCAAATGCCTGCTTGCCGACGAACCGACCGGCAATCTCGACCGTGCGAACGCCAGGAATGTTTTGGATATGATGCTGGAACTGAAAACGGAATTGGGGACGGGGCTGGTGGTCGTAACACACGACGACGAACTCGCCGGCCGCTTCGGGCGCGTGATGGTCATGAAGGACGGCAGCCTGCACCCAAAACATGGCGCAAACGCCTAAACAGCCGAAACAACACGCGCCGTCTGAAGCCTCGCGCCTTCAGACGGCATTTCGACAAGGAATACGATGGAACGGCAGACAGATGAATTTGCCCAAGCGGCGGCAAGGGCGGCAATCCGTTTTTTGGAACGCTATGCGGATTCAGGCAACGAAGTGCTTGCAAACTGCACCGAACGCCTGTTTCAGGCATTGCAAAACGGTCATTCGTTTATCCGTTTGAGCGGTGGCGAGGCTGACACGCTGCCGGCAGTCGCACCCGTGGTCGGAACATCCGCCGCGCCTTTGATTTTGGAAGGCAGAAGGCTGTTTTTGGGCAGGATGTGGCAGTTGGAATACGATTTGGCAAAGGAAATCCGACGGCTCTCTGCCGCAGACATTACGCTCCCGAATCCGTATCACGCATCAAAAAATCTGACTGCATGGTTTCAGGGGGAAGGAAGTGTAGGACAGCGCGATGCGGCTGCCCTAGCATTGCTGCAGTCTTTTATGGTGATTACCGGCGGACCCGGGACGGGTAAAACGACAACGGTTGCCAAACTGCTGGCGCTGATTTGCGATGAAGACGAAAATCTTCCCAACATCGCGCTTGCCGCACCGACAGGCAAAGCGGCGGCACATATGGCGCGCGCGCTGCACCGTGCAATCAACGGTTTTGACGCGCCGGAGGCCGTCCGCCGCCATTTGCTCAAACTGGAAGGGCAAACCGTCCACCGACTGCTGAAGCTGCGCCCGCCCAAAATGCAGGCGGCGTTCAACCCTGTTTACCCGCTGCCGTTTGACGTATTGGTTATCGATGAAGCCTCTATGCTGGATACGGCATTGATGTTGCAACTTTTAAAAGCGGTCAAAACCGGCGCGCGCGTGATTCTGCTGGGGGATGAAAACCAGCTCCCGTCCGTCGGAGTCGGGGCGGTGCTGTCCGTTTTGTCACAAAAAACCGTTTTGGACGGAGAAACGCACCAAAGGCTGGCCGGCTTCCTTCAGGAACACGGTTTCAGCGTCAGCGCAAATCCGCCCGTGTTGGCGCAAAACACCGCCCATCTGTCGTTCAGCCACCGTTTCGGCGACAACAGCGGCATCGGCTGCCTTGCCCGTGCCGCCGTATCGGGCGATGAGGGGGCGTGGGCATTGTTTGACCGGTTTCCGGATGAACTGGAACATTCGGAATGCAGTCCGAACGCTCGAGTCGAAAGGTTGTACCGGGCGCACAAAGCCTATTGGCAGGCGGTAAAAGACGGCAATATCGAAGCCGCATACGCAGGCATCTCGGATATCGTGGTCCTGGCAGCTTGGCGGCAGGATGCGGAAGACTTCAACGAAGCCTATTGCAGCCATGTACGCCGCAAAATGAACATACCGGAACATCAGGCCTATTTCGCCGGAGAACCGATTATGATCAGACAGAACGACTACGC
Source organism: Neisseria polysaccharea ATCC 43768 (assembly GCA_000176735.1). Taxonomy (GTDB): domain Bacteria; phylum Pseudomonadota; class Gammaproteobacteria; order Burkholderiales; family Neisseriaceae; genus Neisseria; species Neisseria polysaccharea. The sequence goes on from ADBE01000026.1 coordinate 33,277, forward strand.
GCTTGAACTGTTCAACGGCGACATCGGACTGATTATGGAAGATGTCGGACGGCAGGGCAGCCTTGCCGCCTATTTTGCCGATGCGGACGGATTTAAAAAGGTAGCGGTAAGCTGCCTGCCCGAATTTGAACCCACATTCGCCATGACCGTCCACAAAAGCCAAGGTTCGGAATATCGGGAAGTCTGGCTGCTGCCGCCTTCCGCCGCACCTTCGGACGAAGGGGACGATGCATTGTCCGGATTGAGTAAGGAGTTGTTATATACCGCCATTACCCGCGCGAGAGAGAAGTTCGTATTCTTCGGCGGGGAAGAAGCCTTCCGGCAAGCTGCCGCCACCGTCAAAACGCGTCAGACGGCATTGGGCAGTATGCTCGAGCGGGTATTTTCACAAGAATAATCCGCCCGAATGATGCCGTGCCGGCGGCGCGGGCGTTCCGATGCCTGCCGCCGGAAGCGCACCGCCGCCCCTTATGCCTTTTTCAAACGGTACAGGAAAGTAGTTTCCCTGTTTCGGGCAAAAGCCAGCGGATCGTCCGGGTCGGCAGCTTTTTTGTGAACCGGTTTGGTTTTCAAAACATCCGCAACGCGCAAATCTGCCTGAGCAAATGCCTTATCCAGAAAATCGGACGGACGCAGGTGCAGATGTTCGGCAAGGTCGGAAATAATCAGACGGATTTCTCCATCGGGATTCAGATGTTTCGGCGCATCCCGCAAAAACGCAGCCAGCATCGCAGATTCGGGGTCGTATAACGCGGATTCGACGGCGGAAGTCGGCTTGGCGGGAAGCCAGGGCGGATTGCAGACAATCAGGTCGGCAAACCCTTCGGGAAATAAATCGGTTTCGCAGATTTCAACCTGTTTTTCAAAACCCAAACGGGCAATATTGGCACGGGCGCAGGCTACCGCCCTCGGATTGGTATCCGTGCCGATGACGGAAGGAATGCCCTGTTTTGCCAAAATGGCGGCAAGCACGCCCGAGCCCGTCCCGATATCGAATGCCGTCTGAAAACCCGTTGACGGCGCATGGGCAAGCAGGTCGAGGTATTCGCCGCGCAACGGCGAGAATACGCCGAAAGGAACGTGTATACTGCCGCCCAGCTGCGGAACGACAACCCCTTTCTTATGCCACTCGTGCGCACCCATAAACCCCAGCAGCAGATTGAGCGGCAGGAAAAACGGTTTGCCGTCTGCCTCTCCGTACACGTCGAGCAAGGCGGCGCGTATATCGGGCGCGCGTTTGTTGTCCAACACAAAACCGGGGCGGATTTCAACGGCAAGCATATTCAGAATACGGCTCTGCTGTGCCTGCTTCATACGGTGGGCATGGAAAAGGGCGGCGATATCCGCATCGGAACGGACGGCGGCAGGTTTGCGGACCTTCTTCTTCATTGCGGAAAGCACCTGTTTCGCATTGTGGAAATCGCCCTGCCAGACAGTTGCAATATTTTGATAGGCAGCCTTCAAAATGCCGTCTGCACCGCTTTCGCGGACATAATGCCAACCTTTGGGCGGCTTTTGCAGACTTTCGTTGCGCCATTCGAACCCGTTATCGGGAAAAATAAAAGAAGACATGGAATACCTGCGTCATGTTTTGAAAATAGGGCGGCAGAACTGTAAACCATACGGATGGTACAGCAAGGAGCGGCAACACAGAACTGTTTTTTGTTCCTGCCTTGTCTTTCCAAGCCCATGCCGTCTGAAGCCGGAATGTTTCAGACGGCATCGCATCAAACTCCATAAATAAACCGCGTATGCTTGAAATAATGCTTTCAACCCCAATTTACGCGGCAATCCGTATTCTGTCAGACACAAGAGAGTATCCATGACACAAAAAGAAAAGCATTTTGAGGAATATGCCGCCTTGGCAACCCTTCCTTTGCGGGATGTCGTCGTTTACCCGCATATGGTTCTGCCGCTGTTTGTCGGCAGGCCGAAATCCATCGCCGCACTGGAAAACGCCATTACCCGCGAGGAGCCGGTTTTCCTGTTGGCGCAAACCGATGCGGCGGTAGAAGAACCGGTTGCCGCCGACCTGTATCAGACCGGTACGGTCGCACAAGTCCTGCAAGTGTTGAAACTACCCGACGGCACGGTAAAAGTGCTGGTCGAAGGGCTGTATCGCGGACGTGTTCTGACCATTGAAGACACGGGCGGGCTGTTCGTTTCCCATATAGAGGCGGTCGTGGAAGAAGACACAGGCGGCAATACCGACCTCGAAGCCGTGCGCCGCACCCTGTTGGCGCAGTTTGAACAATACGCCAAACTCAATAAAAAAATCCCCGCCGAAATCATCGGCAGCATCAACGGCATTGCCGAAAACAGCCGGCTAACCGATACGGTCGCAGCGCATTTGCAGTTGAAACTGGCGCAACGCCAACAGATTTTGGAAATTCCCGAAATCGGCAAACGGATGGAATTCCTGCTGGCACAGCTGGAATCCGAACTCGACATTATGCAGGTCGAAAAACGCATACGCGGACGCGTCAAACGCCAAATGGAAAAATCCCAGCGCGAATATTATCTGAACGAACAGATTAAAGCGATACACAAAGAACTGGGCGAAGAAGACGAAAACGGCGAACTGGATGCCTTGGAAGCAGATATCAAAAAGGCGGGTATGACCAAAGAAGCGGAAGAAAAATGCCTGTCCGAACTGAAAAAGCTCAAAATGATGCCGCCGATGTCTGCGGAATCCACCGTCGTACGCAACTACATCGACACTTTGCTCGAGCTGCCGTGGAAGAAAAAATCCCGCGTCAGCAAAGACATCGCCAAAGCCGGACTGGTGCTGGATGCCGACCACTACGGCCTGGAAAAAGTCAAAGAACGGATTTTGGAATACCTCGCCGTCCAAAAACGTATGGACAAACTCAAAGGTCCGATTCTGTGCCTGGTCGGCCCTCCAGGCGTGGGCAAAACCTCTTTGGGCGAATCCATCGCCAAAGCAACGGGGCGGAAATATGTCCGCATGGCTTTGGGCGGCGTGCGCGACGAAAGCGAAATCCGGGGACACCGCCGCACCTATATCGGCTCTATGCCCGGTAAGATTTTGCAGAATATGGCAAAAGCCAGCGTGAAAAACCCCTTGTTCCTGCTCGACGAAATCGACAAATTGGGCAACGACTTCCGAGGCGATCCCGCCAGCGCGTTGCTCGAAGTGCTCGATCCCGAACAAAACAACAAGTTTGCCGATCATTATGCGGAAGTGGATTACGATTTGAGTGATGTGATGTTTATCGCCACATCCAATAGTCTGAATATTCCGACTCCGTTGCTCGACCGTATGGAAATCATCCGTTTGTCCGGCTATACGGAAGACGAGAAAATCAATATTGCGATGCAGTATCTCGTGCCGAAGCAAATGAAGCGCAACGGCGTGAAAGAAGGGGAGTTGGCAATCGAAGAAAGTGCGGTGCGCGATATTATCCGTTACTACACCCGTGAGGCGGGTGTGCGTTCGCTCGACCGCGAAATTGCCAAAATCTGCCGCAAAGTCGTCATGCAGCTTACTTTGGAACAAGACAAGAGAAGGTCGTCTGAAATCAAAAAAGCAAGTAAGGTCAAACCTAAAGCGGTTAAAGTCAGCGAGAAAAATCTGCATGACTACTTGGGTGTGCGCCGCTTCGATTACGGCGTTGCCGAAAGCGAAAACCGTATCGGGCAAGTAACCGGTCTGGCGTGGACGGAAGTCGGCGGCGAATTGCTGACTGTCGAAGCCGTGGCATTACCGGGTAAAGGCGTGATCCAGTGTACCGGCCAGTTGGGCGATGTGATGAAGGAATCTGTATCCGCAGCATGGTCTGTTGTCCGCTCCCGTGCAGAATCAGTGGGTTTGGCTCCTGATTTTTACGAGAAAAAAGACATCCATGTTCACGTTCCCGAAGGTGCGACACCGAAAGACGGTCCGAGTGCGGGCATTGCCATGACTTTGGCGATGGTGTCCGCATTCACCAAAATCCCTGTGCGTGCGGATGTTGCCATGACGGGCGAAATTACCCTACGCGGCGAAGTCCTGCCGATTGGCGGTCTGAAGGAAAAACTGTTGGCTGCGCTTCGCGGCGGCATCAAACACGTTTTAATTCCGAAAGACAATGTTAAAGACTTGGAAGAAATCCCTGGAAACGTTAAAACCGGCCTGACCATCCATCCGGTCAAATGGATAGACGAGGTATTGGCTTTGGGTTTGGAAAGCCGGCCTGAGCCTTGGGCAGAACCTTCTGCCGCAGAAGCGGCGGTGGAACCCGCTTCAAAACCGAAACCCCGCAGCAGGGCAATCAAACATTGAAACGCAGGAAATGTGTTGTAAAAATGCGGTTTCGTCCTGAAAGCCTGTAAAATAGGGCGATTCCGTATTTTTTTCTTGACACGGCAATTTCAGAATTGCTATAAAGCGAAAGTTACTCAAGCAGTACAAACCCCGAATATTCGGGCATTTCATCATTTTTTAAGACAGGAAGGGACTGATTGTGAACAAGTCTGAATTGATCGAAGCGATTGCTCAAGAAGCCGGCATTTCCAAGGTCGCCGCACAAAAAGCTTTGGATGCCACTACCAATGCAGTAACCAACGCCCTGAAACAAGGCGACACCGTTACTTTGGTCGGTTTCGGTACTTTCTACGTCGGCGAACGTGCAGAACGCCAAGGCCGCAACCCCAAAACCGGCGAGCCTCTGACCATTGCCGCCGCCAAAACGCCTAAATTCCGTGCAGGTAAAGCATTGAAAGATGCACTGTAAACTGTTTTTCAGTAAAAAGCCGATTCCTTGAAGAATCGGCTTTTTGTTTGCCCCGCCGAATCAGGATAGGGGTTTGCCCGTCAAATCCGGATGAAAAAATGCCGTCTGAAACGCTTTTCCCGCGTTCAGACGGCATTCCGGTTCGGCGGTTCAATCAGCTTTCAAATCCGCGACACATTGTTTGTCTCGCGTTTCAAAGGCATTTGCGCCGCCGAGCAGGTCAAGCTGTTCTTGTGCACCGAGTTTGCTGAAGGAGCTGACCTGTTTCTCGCTCAATCTGTCCAAAGGCTGCTCCCACATACATTTGCAGTAATCGGTGGCAAGGCGGGTATTGTCCGCATCCAAGCCGCGCGCTTTCAAATCGTTCTGCCATTTTTCAGCAAACGGAATATTCTTCATGCAAGACTCGACAATTTTCTGTTTTGCCTGCGGTTTGGACATCGCGCATTGGGAGAGCAGGGCGGTTGAAGCGAGCAACGCCAAAATGACCCACGCCCAAATGCGGATGGTGCGGATTTTGGCTTTTGCTTTTTTGCGCGCGGCAACCTGCTCTTCCGTCGGCATTTCGTGTTTCGGCTCAGTCATGCAGGCTTTCCATACGGATCATGGTAATCGGTTTTTCCACGCAATCCAGTGCTTCGATGGCTGCGATTGCCGACTTGATGTATTTTTCGACCGTGCTGTGGGTCAGAATCACGATTTCGGCAGTGCTCTGATCAATCACGCCTTTTTGGATTAAGGCTTCGATAGACACGTTTTCTTGTGCCAAAAGCGCGGCGATTTGCCCCAGCGTGCCCGGTTCATCTTTGGCTTGGACGCGCAGGTAGTAGCTGCTGGTAATTTCGTCCATAGGCAGGATGGTTTGCGCTTGGACTTGGGCGGGTTGGAACGCCAGATGCGGTACGCGGTGGCCTGTATCGGCTTCGATCAGGCGGGCGATGTCGATGATATCGGCAACCACGGCGGAAGCGGTCGGCAATGCGCCCGCGCCCGCGCCGTAATATAAGGTTTCGCCGACCATATCGGCGTTGACGCGCACGGCGTTCATCACGCCGTTGACGTTTGCCAAGAGGCGGCTTTCGGGAATCAGGGTAGGGTGGACGCGCAATTCGATACCTTTGCCGGTTTTGCGGGTGATGCCCAAAAGTTTGATGCGGTAGCCGAGTTCTTCGGCGTATTTGATGTCGCGGCTGTCGAGTTTGCTGATGCCTTCGAGGTAGCAGGCGGAAAAGTTCATCGGCGTACCGAATGCCAGCGCGCTCATGATGGTGATTTTATGGCCTGCGTCGTTGCCTTCGATGTCGAAGGTCGGGTCGGCTTCGGCGTAGCCCAACGCCTGTGCTTCTTTTAATACGTCGGCAAACGCGCTGCCTTTTTCGCGCATTTCGGAGAGGATGAAGTTGCTTGTGCCGTTAATAATGCCAGCGATGGATTTGATTCGGTTTGCCGCCAAACCTTCGCGCAGGGCTTTGATGATTGGGATACCTCCCGCTACTGCGGCTTCAAATTGCACCATGACATTTTTTTCTTCCGCCAGCGGGAAGATTTCGTTGCCGTATTCGGCGAGCAGTTTTTTGTTGGCGGTAACGATGTGTTTGCCGTTTTCAATGGCTTTCAACACCGCATCTTTGGCAATGCCGGTACCGCCGAACAATTCGACGACAATATCGACGTCTTTACGCGCGACCAGTTCGAACGGATCTTTGACAAAGGCTGCGGACGGGCAGATTTGGCGGGCTTTTTCTTCGCTTAAGTCGCATACGGCACTGATGCGCACTTCGCATCCCAAACGGCGGCTGATTTCCTCCGCGTTGTCCTGCAATACGGCAGCCGTACCGCCGCCGACCGTACCCAAACCTAAAAGACCGATGTTTACTGGCTTCATTGTGTCTCCTTGTAAGCCGACTGAAATGTAAATATTGAAAGACGAAAATATCCGCTGCCGATATAATTATGCCGCACTTTAAATCAAATGCCGTCTGAAATCAGCAGGAGAGGTCAGATGAAATCCGCTAATCCTACATGAATTTGTCTGATTTTGCACCTTTTCCGACACGACTAAAGCGGCAAAAGGACGAAAATATGCTGTTTGAAGAAAATCCGATAGGCGGACATTTTGCAGAGTATGGCCACCGGTCAGGCGAAATCCGATTGGCGGGTCAAAGTTTCCATAAACCCGTGCTTGTACATAAGGATTCGGTCTGCCTGTCGCAATGCCGAACCTTGTCCGACCTGACTCCGGAAAACCTGTTGTCCGACATCGAACCTGTTGACTATCCGGAAATATTAATTATCGGGACTGGGGCGGTACAGAAGTTTATCCATCCCAAAATCATGGCGGATTTCTCTCAGATCGGAATCGGTGTGGAATGTATGAACACAGAATCGGCATGCAGGACATTGACCTTTTTGCACTCGGAAGGGCGTAAAGCCTGGGCGTGGCTTCAACCGTAAATTTCCCGTTTCAGACGGCATCAGCACTTTCTTTCAGGTAAAATACGGCTCTTTTCCGTCCAATAATATTTCCGTCATGATTGAAATCAAAAACCTCACCCTGCAACGCGGTTTGAAAATCCTGCTCGACAAAGCCAACGCTACCGTCAATCCCGGTCAGCGCGTCGGTTTGATCGGTAAAAACGGTACGGGAAAATCCAGCCTGTTTGCCTTAATCAAGGGTGAAATCACTCAAGACGGCGGCGATATCTCGATTCCGAAAAATTGGCGGATTGCTTCCGTTTCCCAAGAAACGCCCGACTTGGACATCTCCGCGTTGGACTACGTTTTGCAGGGTGATGCCGAGTTGCAGGCTTTTCAGACGGCATTGAGGCAGGCGGAAGCGCAAAATGACGGCATGAAGCAGGCGGAATATCATGCCAAATTGGAAGAAATCGACGCTTATACCGAGCCGGCCCGTGCGGCAAAATTGTTGAACGGGCTGGGTTTTTCGCAAGAAGAGCACAGCCGTCCCGTCAAATCCTTTTCCGGCGGCTGGCGTATGCGCCTGAATCTTGCACAAGCCCTGATTTGCCGCGCCGATTTGCTCTTGCTTGACGAGCCGACCAACCACTTGGATTTGGAAACCGTTTTGTGGTTGGAAAACCACCTTGCCTCTTTACCCTGCACGCAAATCATCATTTCCCACGACCGTGATTTCCTCAATGCGGCAACTACCCAAACCATTGAATTGTCGCAGCAAAAGCTCACGCAATACGGCGGCAATTACGATTTTTACCAAAACGAACGCGCGCAACATTTGGCGCAACAACAAGCCGCCTATGTCAAACAGCAGGCGCAAATCAAACATCTGCAATCCTTTATTGACCGTTTCAAAGCCAAAGCCACCAAAGCCGTTCAAGCGCAAAGCCGCATGAAGGCTTTGGCAAAGCTAGAACGCGTTGCGCCCGCGCATCTGGACAGCGAGTTTTCCTTCGAGTTTTACAATCCCGAGCATCTGCCCAATCCCTTACTGAAGCTGGAGCACGCTGATTTGGGTTATGAAGGTAAAACCGTTCTGCATGACATTACCCTGTCGCTGGAAAGCGGAGCACGCTACGGGCTGTTGGGTGTCAACGGCAGCGGTAAATCTACATTTATCAAAGCCTTGGCGGGCAAAATCGATTTGCTTTCCGGCAGCATCGTCCGTTCCGAAAAACTCAATATCGGCTATTTTGCCCAACACCAACTCGACACCATCCGCGCCGACCAAAACCCTGTTTGGCATATTCAGCAGCTTTCTCCCGAAGTACGCGAACAAGAAATCCGGAATTTCCTCGGCAGCTTCAACTTTGTCGGCGACATGGCGTTGCAGAAAACCGAGCCGTTTTCGGGTGGAGAAAAAGCCCGCCTCGCCCTTGCTATGATTATCTGGCAAAAGCCGAATCTGCTGCTGCTTGACGAGCCGACCAACCATTTGGACTTGGATATGCGCCATGCCTTGACGCTTGCGCTGCAAAGTTTCCAAGGTGCCTTAATCGTCGTGTCCCACGACCGCAGCCTGCTTGAAGCCACGACCGACAGCTTCCTCCTGATCGATAAAGGCCGTCTGAAGAACTTCGACGGCGATTTGAACGACTACCGGCAATGGCGTTTGGCACAGGAAAACGCCGCCGTCGCGCCCGCAGCATCCGCTCAAAGCCAAAACCGCAAGGATACCAAGCGTATCGAAGCACAAATCCGTCAAGAAAAAGCCCGACGCAGTAAGCCGATACAGCAGAAAATCGACCGTGCCGAAAAAGAAATGGCGCAGCTTTCCGACGTTCAGACGGCATGTGAAGCATTTTTAGCACAAGAAGAAGCTTACTTTGAGGAAAACAAAGAAAAATTGCAGGACACCTTATCCGAGCTGGCAAAAGTCAAAACACAGCTTGCCCAAATCGAAGAGGTTTGGCTGGCTTGCCAAGAAGAATTGGAACGGATTGAAACTGAAATCAAGAAACAGTTTGCCGAGCGATAAAGAAGCGCGGGTAGGGTGCTTATCTTTGCCTGCCAATAACGGTATAATTCGGACGTTACCACCGCCTTTTACTTTACCGGTATGAACATCAGACTTTTTGCCGCCTTGGTTCTCCTGTCCCTTTCCGGCGCGGCGGCGCAAGCCTCCATATACCATTGCAACTCAAATGGCAAAAGCGTATATACATCAGACCCGTCAGGATCGTGTGCCGATGCGGATTTACCTAAAATCAGCAGCCACCAGGGAGGCGAATATCGTCTGAAAATTAAAAAACTTAGTCAAGAAGCCAAAATACACACAGGAAACAAAAAGAAAAACAAAAAACCTGCCGGGAAAAAGAACAGACAGGCTGCCAAAGCCCCGAAGGAAAATCAAAAACAAACAACCGAAAAGAAAAGTCC
>ADBE01000025.1 GCA_000176735.1 Neisseria polysaccharea ATCC 43768
GTTCTGCTTTCAGACGGCAAAACGCGTCAATATTTGAAGTTCTCACCCAGATAAACAGAACGAACCTGTTCGTTTTCGACCAAATCATCAGGTTTTCCCGATGCCAACACCGTGCCGTCTGAAATAATGTAGGCCCGATCGCAGATGCTGAGGGTTTCGCGTACGTTGTGGTCGGTAATCAATACGCCGATACCGCGCGACTTGAGAAATCCGATGATTTTCTGGATGTCGATGACGGCGATGGGATCGACGCCGGCAAAAGGCTCGTCCAACAAAATAAAATGCGGTTTCATGGCGAGTACGCGGGCGATTTCGACGCGTCGGCGTTCGCCGCCCGACAAAGATGGGGCAGGATTATTGCGCAAACGCTCGATATTCAGGTCGGCAAGCAGTTTTTCAACTTCGCCGTCGATGCGGCTTTTGTCTTTGGTACTGATTTCTAAAATGGCGCGGATGTTTTGTTCGACGGTCATTTTGCGGAAAATCGAGGCTTCCTGCGGCAGGTAGCCGACACCCAGGCGGGCGCGTTCGTGTATAGGTAGGTGGCGCAATTCCTGCCCGTCCAGCATCACGCTGCCCGCATCGGCGGCAATGAGTCCGACTATCATGTAGAAGCTGGTGGTTTTACCCGCGCCGTTGGGCCCGAGCAGGCCGACGACTTCACCGCTTTCGATTTCGAGGGAGAAACTTTTAACGACTTGGCGTTTTTTAAAACTTTTTTGTAGGTTTTGAACAACAAGGCGGCTGACGTTTGCGCTCATAAATATCTCTTCAATATCTTCGGTCGGCATATGCCGTCCGAACCGGGTTTATGTTTCAGACGGCATTTTGGGATTATTCGGATTTTTGCGTACTCGAAGGCTGGATGATGACGCTGACCCTGCCGGATTTGGAAGCGGATTTTGCGCCAGATTTTGTGCTGCCGCTGATGGTATAGACTTCGGTTTTGGTGTTGTAGGTAATCACCGCGCCTTCGGCGACATCGCCGCCGCGCTGTACTTTGGCATTACCGGTTAAGACTACGGTGCTGCCTGCAGACGAATAAGCAACGTTGTTTGCCTGACCGCGCACCGTCCCTTTGCCCCCGTCCAACGTTTGGCTGAAGCGTACGGGCGAGCCGTCGGCCTTCATAAACTGTTCGCCTTTGTCATTACGCGTTACGTTGACGCGGGCGGCGGAAATATTGAGCGTACCTTGCCTGATGACGACATTGCCGCTGAATGTGGTGCTTTGGTTGGCTTGATCGAGTGAACCTTGGTCGGCCTCAATCTGAATAGGCTGCCTGCTGTCGCTCTGAAGGGCAAAAGCGGGAGATGCCGAAAAAAATGCTATTAAAACAAAAATTTTACATATTTTTTGTATCATAAATCGTGGCTTTCACTTTAGATGAGAAATTCAACAGGCCTGTTTTGTGGTCGTAAGTCATGCCGCCCGCCTGCCCGTGCGACGCGCCGTATTGAAAGCTGACAGGCGTATCGGTTTGGGCATATTGAGATTCGGTATCAACGTGCAGCTTTTCGGTTTCAACTTTACCCGCCTGCCGTTTGCCGTCGGCAGTTTTGGTCAGCACAACGTTGTTTTTAAAAAGAACCTGTTTGTTTTCGGTATGGTAAACGGCTTCATCGCTGCCAACTTCGTACAACAACCTGCCTTCTTGGAAGAACACGAGATGCGGCGAATCAAAATGGATGTCGCTGCTTTCGGGAAACTGTTTCGCACCTTTCGCGCTCAAATGTTCTTTCAAGTATCCCTGTTCGTCAAACCGCCTGCCGTCCAAGCCGTCCATTGTGTATTGGGGTTCGTTGGGATTGAGCCTGACTTCCTCGATTTCGACTTCGCTGATACGACCCAACCATGCCGACAGACCGCCCAAGGCAACCGCCAATATCAATGGGAATGCGATTCCGTACCGCCATCTTACTTTCATTTGATGTACTCGTTCAAAGCCGCGCCCAGCGTACCTTTCGCGCGCATAATCAGGTCGCACACTTCGCGCACCGCGCCCGCACCGCCGGGGCGTTTGGCAATATAGGCGGCGTGTTGCAGCGTAAACCAATGCGCATCGGGCACGGCAACCGGCAATCCGCAGCGCACCATCACCGGCAAATCGACCACGTCGTCGCCGACAAAGGCGCACTCGGCTTCTTCCACGCCTGCCTGCACGCGCAGCTCTTCATACGCGGCGCGTTTGTCCGAAATGCCTTTGAAGTAGTAATTTATGCCCAACTGTTTGACGCGGATGCCGACGGAGGGCGCGTCCCGACCTGTGATAATCGCAGTCTGCACGCCACTTGCCTGAAGCATTTTCAGACCGTGTCCATCCAGTGTGTGAAACGATTTGATTTCTTCGCCGTTATCGCGGATAAAGATGCGCCCATCGGTCAAAACACCGTCCACATCCAGGATCAGCAGTTTGATTTTGGCGGCGCGCGCCTGTAATTCGGGAGAAATTGCCTGCATGGGATTTCCTTGTTTTCAGACGGCACATCTTACCACAAATGCCGTCTGAAACGGCTGCAACGCCTTATACAATCCGTGCCGCCAACAGGTCGTGCATATTCAGCGCACCTGTCAGCACGCCGTCTGCATCGGTAACCAGAAGCCCGTTCACATGGTTTGCCTGCATGACTTTCAGGGCTTCGGTGGCGAGGCGTTCGGCGGAGATGGTTTTGGGCTGCGTATGCATGACTTCGTCTATCGAAAGACCGGTAAAATTGTCGCATTCTTGAAACAGGCGGCGCAAATCGCCGTCGGTGAATACGCCTTTCAGACGGCATTGCCCGTCCGTTACCGCCAACATGCCCAAACCTTTCTCGCTCATGCTGACGATGGCTTCTTTCAAGGGCGTGCCGAGTCGGACGGCAGGTAGGCCGCCGCCTTTGTGCATAATGTCGGCAACGCGTAAAAGCAGGCGTTTGCCGAGGCTGCCGGCAGGATGGCTCAAGGCGAAATCGTCGGGCGTGAACGCGCGTGCGCGCAGCAGGACGACCGCCAACGCGTCGCCCAAAGCCATCACAGCGGTGGTGCTGCTGGTCGGGGCAAGCCCCAGCGGGCAGGCTTCTTGAGAAACCGATGCAGTGATGTGGATGTCGGCATAACGCGCCATCGTCGAACCGGGGCGGGCGGTGATGCAGACAAGCGTGATGTTTTTGCGTTTGAGCGCGGGGATGATGGCGGCGATTTCGTCGCTTTCGCCGGAATTGGAAATGGCGACGACGACGTCGTTGTCCACAATCATCCCCAAGTCGCCGTGCGCCGCTTCCGCAGGGTGGACGAAAAACGCGGGTGTGCCGGTTGAAGCCATGGTCGCCGCTATTTTGCGCCCGACGTGTCCCGACTTGCCCATGCCCGTGATGACGACCCTGCCCTTGCAGTGCAACAACGCGTCTGCCGCAAGGACGAAGTTTTTGTCCAATTCCGCTGCAATTTCGCGCAAGCCTTCCGCTTCGGCGTGCAACACTTCGCGTGCCCAGTCGAGATATTTTCCGTTTTCTGCCATTGCCATCCGCCTTTGCTGTAACAAAACTACCCAAAATTTCCGAATCGGGGTAGCATAAGCCTTCAAACCCCGCCCATCCATCCAAAGGAATCAGAAATGACTATTTTATCGGACGTTAAAGCATTAGGACAACAAATCTGGCTGGACAACCTTTCCCGTTCGCTCGTACAAAGCGGTGAATTGGCGCAAATGCTGAAACAAGGCGTGTGCGGCGTAACTTCCAATCCCGCCATCTTCCAAAAAGCCTTCGCCGGCGACGCGCTTTACGCCGATGAAATCGCCGCCCTCAAGCAGCAAAACCTCAGCCCCAAACAACGCTACGAAACCATGGCGGTTGCCGATGTGCGTGCCGCCTGCGACGTTTGCCTCGCCGAACACGAATCCACCGGCAGCAAAACCGGTTTCGTCAGTCTCGAAGTTTCTCCCGAACTTGCCAAAGACGCGCAAGGCACAGTAAAGGAAGCCCGCCGCCTCCATGCCGCCATCGCGCGTCAAAACGCCATGATTAAAATTCCTGCCACCGACGCAGGCATCGATGCGCTCGAAACCCTCGTTTCAGACGGCATCAGCGTCAACCTCACGCTGCTGTTCTCACGCGCCCAAACCCTCAAAGCCTACGCCGCCTACGCGCGCGGCATTGCCAAACGCTTGGCAGCCGGACAAAGCGTTGCCCATATCCACGTCGTCGCCAGCTTCTTCATCTCCCGTATAGACGGCGCGCTGGACGCAACACTGCCCGACCGGCTCAAAGGCAAAATCGCCATCGCCCTTGCCAAAGCCGCCTACCAAGACTGGGCGCAATACTTCGGCAGCCCGGAATTTGCCGCACTGGAGGCCGAAGGCGCAAACCGCGTGCAGCTTTTGTGGGCATCTACCGGCGTGAAAAACCCGGCCTATCCCGACACACTCTACGTTGACAGCCTGATCGGCGCGCACACCGTCAACACCGTTCCCGATGCCACCCTCAAAGCCTTCATCGACCACGGCACAGCCAAAGCCTCGCTGACAGAAGGCGTAGAAGAAGCACAAGCGCAGCTTGCCGAAACCGCCGCGCTCGGCATCGATGTCGAAACCTTGGCGACGCGTTTGCAGGAAGACGGTTTGAAACAATTTGAAGAAGCGTTTGAAAAACTGCTCTCACCATTGGTTTAAACTTTTCATCCCCGATGCCGTCTGAAAGGCTTTCAGACGGCATCGCCCTTTTGACCGGACACAGTGGGTTCACCCTAAAAATATTAATTAACAAGAAGTTAATGCACGACATTATCCACCAACACAAAAGGGAATAGAATCATGGCAAAAGCACTCGAAATCATTTCACCCGATGAAATTTATTCAGATCTGATTTTTAAGGATCCGGTACCTCCCCATACCATATATAGAGAATTGACGAAACTGGTTGATAGAAATGCAAGTAATGAGAGAATTGCAAATAGAGCCTTCGATTTTTTCTCGTCCGGTCTTATGTCAGAGCGCAATTATGGTGCAGCTAACCAAGCGATAGAGCAGCAACGCCAAGCAGAGCGGCAAATACAGAAGAAACAAGCTAAATGGTGGAGTATGGGTTAATAATGAATAATTTTGCTATTGATTTTTCATTATTTTCATGTTTTTTATGTGCTTTACTTTAAAAGACTAAAATATAAAAAATAAAGCCACAAATTGTCAGAAAGAAAAGTAAAGCTAAACTTTTTATTTTATTTTTTGCCGTATCTTCTTCCCATGGTTTAAATATAAATAGACCAGTTATGAAATCAAATATTGAATGCCAAACCGCTAAAAAAAACTCCATAAAATTTCCTTAAAAAATATCCCGCATCATGCAAATGATGCTGGGTGTGGAGATTGTTACACTTGCATTAGTGCAATTGTAACAGGGGAACGCCAATGAGAAACTGCTGTGTTAGTACAAGCACGAGTGGCGAAGTTGATGATTCAGCTACCGAAGAACAATATAATGCCCTATATGATTTAACCTTGCTTGAAGAGCCCGGGATGGAACTGGATAAAGATGAGATAATGGCTTTGATTAATAGTCTTAAATAAAGGGGCTGTACCGGATATGTACACAGGACGTTTCGCCCCCAGCCCGACCGGGCTGCTCCACATCGGCTCGCTGCTGACCGCCGTCGCTTCCTATGCCGATGCGCGCTCAAACGGCGGAAAATGGCTGGTCCGCATGGAAGACCTCGATCCGCCCCGGGAAATGTCGGGGGCGGCAAGCCATATCCTGCACACGCTTGAGGCATTCGGGTTCGAGTGGGACGGCGAAGTCGCCTATCAGAGCCGCCGTTACGCCCTGTATGAAGAAACCCTATGCCGTCTGCAAACCGCCGGACTGGTTTATCCCTGCCATTGCAGCCGCAAAGACTGGCAGGCCGGAGCAAGGCGGGGCGCAGACGGGTTCGTCTATAACGGACGCTGCCGCCACCCCGACCAACGCCCTGCACTGCAAGGCAAACATCCGGCGTGGCGCATCCGCGTCCCCGACCGCGTTATCGGTTTTTCAGACGGCATCGTCGGCGGTTACGCCCAAAACCTCGCCCGCGACATCGGCGATTTCGTCCTGCTTCGTGCAGACGGTTACTGGGCATACCAGCTCGCCGTCGTTGCCGACGATGCCGAACAGGGCGTTACCCACATCGTCCGCGGACAAGACCTGCTTGTTTCCACGCCGCGCCAAATCTATTTGCAGCAGTGTTTGGGCGTTCCGACACCGCAATATGCCCACCTGCCGCTCCTGACCAACGCACAAGGGCAGAAATGGTCGAAACAGACGCTCGCCCCCGCATTGGATTTAAACCGCCGCGAACAACTCCTCCGCCAAGTGTTCCGTTACCTCAAGCTGCCCGAAGCACCGGAAACCGACCGCCCTGCCGAACTGCTCGACTGGGCTGTGGCACACTGGGATATGGACAAAGTGCCGAAACACGCCATTACCGCCCCCTAAACACCGCCCGACAAACGCACAAATGCCGTCTGAAACCTTCAGACGGCATTTCACACATACAGCCCCGCCCTATTCGCGCATATTTGCCCGTTCGACCTCTTTCCACGCTTCGAGAATCAGACCGCCGTCGTTGCCTTTCAACAACGCCGCGTCGGAAAGCATACGCCGCCAAGTCCGCGCGCCTTTCAAACCGTGCATCAGTCCGAGGCTGTGGCGGACGATGTGGCGCAAGATTGTGCCGCGTCCGGCTTGGATTTGGGCTTGGCTGTATGTGTAGAGACGCTGCACCAAATCGGCGTATTCAATCGGGCTGCGGGTGTCGCCGTAAAACAGCCTGTCCCATTCGTGCATCACCATCGGGTTGTGGTACGCCTCACGCCCGACCATCACGCCGTCAACGTGTTGCAGGTGTCCGGCGATTGCTTCGTTGGTGGTGATGCCGCCGTTGATGATGATTTCCAGCTCGGGAAACTCTTGCTTGAGGCGGTAAACGTAATCGTATTTCAAGGGCGGAACGTCGCGGTTTTCTTTGGGCGAAAGACCGTCCAACCAAGCGTTGCGGGCGTGGACGATAAAGGTTTTGCAGGCGGTTTTGTCGCGCAGCGTGCCGACGAAATCGGCAACGGTTTGGTATTCGGTCTGCCTGTCCACACCGATGCGGTGTTTGACGGTAACAGGAATGCCGACCGCGTCCTGCATCGCGTTGAGGCAGTCGGCAACCAGCCCGACTTCGTTCATCAGACACGCGCCGAACGCGCCTTTCTGCACGCGCGGACTGGGACAGCCGCAGTTGAGGTTGACCTCGTTGTAGCCGTATGCTTCGGCGGCTTTGGCGGCTTTCGCCAAATCGGACGAATCGCTGCCACCCAGTTGCAGGGCGACGGGCTGCTCGCCTTCGTTGAACATCAAAAAGCGGTCTTTGTCGCCGTAAACAATCGCGCCGGCATTGACCATTTCGCTATACAGCCAAGCATTTCGGGTAATCTGGCGCGCCATATAACGGTAGTGCCTGTCCGTCCAGTCGAGCATCGGTGCAACGGACAGGCGGCGCGGGGGAAGGGTGTGTGTATTGTCGTTCATTGTCGATATTTCATCATTGCGGATTCAATTTCAATCCGGAACAACCTTCATTTTTGGGGAAATCCGCGTCATGAAAGAGTCCAGCAGTATGGTTACCGGCCCGTCGTTGCAGAGCGACACCTGCATATGCGTGCGGAAACGCCCTGTTTCGACATGAATTCCGTATCCGCGCAACAGTTCTGCCGTTCGCAGGTAAAGCTGCTGCGCCTGTTCTGCAGGTGCGGCTTGGGAAAACGAAGGCCGCCGCCCGCTTGTCGGGTCGGCATAAAGCGTAAACTGCGACACCAGCAGCACCGCGCCCCCGACATCTTTCAAAGACAGGTTCAACTTGCCCTCACCGTCTTCAAACACGCGCAAATGGGCGATTTTGTCGGCGATATATTGCGCATCTTTCTCTGTATCATCATGTGTTACACCGAGTAACACGACAAACCCGCCGTCAATTTTGCCGCAGGTTTCCGTGCCGGCTTCGGACACAACATCCACCTTTGCACCTACCGTTTTCTGTATTACCGCACGCATAAGCCGTCCTCCTTACCTGAACATGCAATGCCGTCTGAAAAGGCTTCAGACGGCATCGGTATTGGAAATGCCATTACGGTTTGACACCGTTTTCTTCCAAAAGGGCATCGATTTTCAAGCGGACTTTTTCTTGTTTCAAACCCTGCTCCAATTGGTTTCTGACCAACTCGAAAGGCTGTGCGTCGGGGTTTTTCCCGACCTCGCTGAGTTTGAACAGGTAATAGCGTCCGCCCAATTCGACCGGATTGCGGGTAACGTCGCCCCGATTCATCGCTGCAAACTGCGAAGACAGCGGCTCGGGAAGCTGCTGCGCCATAATGAAATCATCGAACGCCTGTTCGTTGTTCGGATAACGCTTCATCAGCCCTTCAAAAGACAGGCCCTTCAGCAGAAGCTGCTGCGCCTGACGTGCCTCCTCTTCCGTGGCAAAACCGACCTGCTGCAATTTAATCATGCGGATTTGCCGCTCATAAAACTGACGCAGTTCGCTTTCGGAAACCGTTTCCGAACGTTCCAAAAAGCGGACGTATTCTTGAGCGTAAAAAGACGCTTCGGCGATTTTAAAGCGGTTTTGAACGCCTTGATCCTTATCCAAACCCGCCTGCAATGCCCCGTTTTTCAAAACTTCCAAAGTTTGCAGCCGGCGGACGGCATCGTTTCGGATTGCCTGCCCGTCCGGTTTTTGGGATTGTTCCGTATGCAGGTCCGGCTGCCCCATAAGCTGCGCCACCACCTCGTCCACCAAAGCCGGATCGGCTTCGGGCGCTTTGGCCGCCGCAATGCCCGCCAATACGGCGGCAAGGACGGCAACAATTTTTTTCTGTTTCATAATACTCCCGGTTTCATACGGCGGCAGAACGCCCGCCTGCCGTCTTTACCGCCGTACCCTGTTGTCAAATTTATTCGGCAGGTTTGATGTCCGCCTTATCCAACAACGCGCCGACGGCACGGTCGATCCGTTCCGCCTGAAGGTCGCCGGTAAGCTGTTCCTTCATTTCATCAAAGGAAGGCACTTTCACATCGCGGCGGTCGTTGACATAATAAACGCCGTAGAAATCGCCGTTTTTCAGCGGCGTTGCCGTAAATTCGCCTTTTTTCAAGTCCTTAATTGCCTGATAAAGCGGCGGAACACCCTGTTCCAAATCCTTCAGCGGCACATATCCGTCCGGCTTGCCGGTCTGTTTGGTATGGTCGTTGAGGGAATATTGTTTCAAAACGGCATCAAAACCTTTTTTCGCCTTCAGGCCGGCAACCGCTTTTTTCGCATTTTCTTCCTTGTCGGTCAGGATTTCGCCCAACTGGACTTCCTGCGTACCTTTATAAAAACCGCTGATATTGTCATATGCGGCTTTTGCGTCCTGCTCTGAAACCGGCTGGGTTTTGGCGATATGCAGCGCGTATGCCCTGCCGTTCAAGCCATATTCTACCGCCTGCCAAACGGTTTTGAAGGACGGTTTTTTATCATCGCCCGACTTCTCCGCTTCGGCACGCAATTTGGCCAGCATGTCTTTAAACTCTGCCGACCGGTCGAGTTTCAAACGTTTGACCTCCTGCGCCACCACGGTGTTGGTGATTTCCTGATTCAGCAGTGCACGGCGCAACTGCGGGGAATCTTCGGCACGGCTGTTTTCCGCACGGAACGCGGCAACCTGGGCATCAATGACGCTGCTGTCGATTTTTTGACCGTTGACGGTTGCCAGCGTTTGGGCAAACAGGCTGCCGGAACAGGCAAGCAGCGCGGCGGAAGTCAGGATTTTTGCTTTCATAATCTTCTCTCTTTAAATTTCAAATTGAAATGTTCGGGCAGACTTCATTCAGTCCGCCGTATGGAAATACTCGTCAGGGGCAGCCGCCCGGATGCCGAGCGCGTGGATGATGCCGTCTGAAAACAAATCTTTGAGCAGCGATTTGACCGTTTTCTGACGATTCAGACGGCTTGCGCCTTCAAAATGCCGGCTGACGACCAAAACGGCATAATGTCCGCCGCCGGTATTGCCCGCGTGTCCTTTGTGCAGATGGCTCTCATCGCCGATTTCCAACACCAGAGGATCGAGTGCCTGCAGGCGTTCGCGGATCAAATCGACGGCCGGCATTATTTGAACACCGCTTTAAACGGCTTGATCAGCACTTCGCTGTACACGCCGGCGTGTACATAAGGATCGTCTTCCGCCCAAGCCTGCGCCGCATCCAAAGACGCGAACTGCGCCACAATCAGGCTGCCCGAAACGCGTTCGGGATTGTCCGGCAGCGGGTTCGGGCCTGCCGTCAGCAGCCGGCCTTCCGACTTCAGCGTCTCCAGCCGTTTGAGATGTTCGGGACGTGCCGCCATACGCGCCTCGTGCACATCCTCCCCGTCTGTCGCCAGCAACATAAAATATTCCACAGTCAATCCTCCTTTTTCAGATAAGTACTCAGATAAATACCCTGAATAATAAAGAAAACAAGCATCAGCGCAGTCGAACCAAACATCTTATAGTTGACCCATTGCGCTTCAAACCTGGTAAACACAAACCAGTTGGCGATACCCATAAAAATCAGAAAACCGACCCACATATACGTCAATTTCGCCCATACGGCATCCGGAAGCCGAATCTCCCTGCCGAGACCCGCCTTCAAGCCGTTTTTACCCGCAAGGTGGCTGCCCAGCAGGAATAACGCCCCGCACCAGAACAATACCGTCGGCTTCCACATAATGAAGCGGCTGTCGCCCAAAACAATGGTTGCGCCGCCGAATACGACAATCAGCACCAATCCGACCCACTGCATCGTATCCAGCTTTTTATATTTCCAATACAGAAAAGCCGCCTGAACCACACCGGCAACCAAGGCAACCGCCGTTGCGGTAATCATATTTTTGGTAACGGTATAGGTGGCGAAAAACAGGATGACGGACAAAAGGTCGCTGACAAATTTCATATCCAAATGAGAAAGCAAATCAAATAAACGCTAATCATACAGGCAGAACCCTGTTTTTGCACCTGCAAAACCAACAAATTTTGTTTTGATTGATGCAAATATGCACAGATGTTTTTGAAAAAAGATGGAGATATGTCATAATTTGTAAAATTGGCTTTAAAATACAGCTTCGGCCGGGACCTCTGCCTATCCGCACCCTATCGTCCGTATTGCCGATGCCTGATGACGAAATTTACAGACTGTACGCGGCAGGGTCGCATCCCGCCGCCGAACCACAGGGGATAAATCTTGAAAAACAACAGACGAATCAAACTGATTGCCGCCTCCGTCGCACTTGCCGCATCCTTACAGGCGCACGCGGGGCTCAGCGGGCTGGATGTCCGTTCCAACCTTGACGAACCTTTTTCCGGCAGCATTACCGTTACCGGGGAAGAAGCCAAAGCCCTGCTCGGCGGCGGAAGCGTTACCGTTTCCGAAAAAAGCCTGACCGCCAAAGTCCGCAAGCTCGGGGATAAGGCCGTCATTACCGTTTCCTCCGCACACGCAGTCCGCGACCCCGTCTTGGTATTCCGCGTCGGCGCGGGCGCGCAGGTACGCGAATACACCGCCATCCTCGATCCTGTCGGCTACTCGCCCAAAACCAAATCTGCACTTTCAGACGGCAAGACACACCGCAAAACCGCTCCGACAGCAGAGTCCCAAGAAAATCAAAACGCCAAAGCCCTCCGCAAAACCGATAAAAAAGACAGCGCGAACGCAGCCGTCAAACCGGCGCATAACGGCAAAACCCATACCGTTCGCAAAGGCGAAACGCTCAAACAGATTGCCGCCGCCATCCGTCCGAAACACCTGACGCTCGAACAGGTTGCCGATGCGCTGCTGAAGGCAAACCCAAATGTTTCCGCACACGGCAGACTGCGTGCGGGCAGCGTGCTTCACATTCCGAATCTGAACAGAATCAAAGCGGCAGCACCCAAAAAAATCAAAGCGGAACAACCCAAACCGCAAACGGCGAAACCCAAAGCCGAAACCGCATCCATGCCGTCTGAACCGTCCAAACAGGCAACGGTAGAGAAACCGATAGAGAAACCTGTCGAAAAACCGGTTGAAAAACCTGAAGCAAAAGTTGCCGCGCCCGAAGCAAAAGCGGAAAAACCGGCCGTTCGACCCGAACCCAAACCCGCAGTGTCCGAAACTCCGGCTTCGGCGACAGAACGCCAACCCGAACCTGTACCCGCTGCAAATACTGCCGCATCGGAAACTGCTGCCGAATCAGCCCCCCAAGAAGCCGCCGCTTCTGCCATCGACACGCCGACCGACGAAATCGGCAACGCCGTTTCCGAACCTGTTGCGGAAACAGCCAGTGAAGTTGCCGCCGAACCCGTTGCCGAACCTGTCGAACAGGTTTCTGCCGAAGAAGAAACCGAAAGCGGACTGTTTGACGGTCTGTTCGGCAGTTCGTACACCATGCTGCTTGCCGGCGGAGGCGCGGCATTAATTGCCCTGCTGCTGCTTTTGCGCCTTGCCCAATCCAAACGCACGCGCCGTACCGAAGAATCCGTCCCTGAAGAAGAGCTTGACCTTGACGACGCGGCAGACGACGGCATAGAAATCACCTTTGCCGAAGTCGAAACTCCGGCAACGCCCGAATCTGCTCCGAAAAACGATGTAAACGACACACTTGCCTTAGATGGGGAATCTGAAGAAGAGTTATCGGCAAAACAAACGTTCGATGTCGAAACCGATACGCCTTCCAACCGCATCGACTTGGATTTCGACAGCCTGGCAGCCGCGCAAAACGGCATTTTGTCCGGCGCACTTACGCAGGATGAAGAAACCCAAAAACGCGCGGATGCCGATTGGAACAAAATCGAATCCACAGACAGCGTGTACGAGCCCGAGACCTTCAACCCGTACAACCCTGTCAAAATCGTCATCGACACGCCCAAACCGGAATCTGTCGCCCAAACTGCCGAAAACAAACCGGAAACCGTCGATACCGATTTCTACAACAACCTGTTCTCAAACAACCATATCGGCACAGAAGAAACAGCTTCCGCAAAACCTGCCGCACCCTCCGGACTGGCAGGCTTCCTGAAGGCTTCCTCGCCCGAAACTATCTTGGAAAAAACAGTTGCCGAAGTCCAAACACCGGAAGAGTTGCACGATTTCCTGAAAGTGTACGAAACCGATGCCGTCGCGGAAACTGCGCCTGAAACGCCCGATTTCAACGCCACCGCAGACGATTTGTCCGCACTGCTGCAACCTGCTGAAGCACCGGCTGTTGAGGAAAATGTAACGGAAACCGTTGCCGATGATTTGTCCGCGCTGCTGCAACCGTTTGAAACGCCTGACGTTGGGGAAACCGCAGCAGAAACCGTTGCCGAAATAGCTGATTTCAACGCCACCGCAGACGATTTGTCCGCGCTGCTGCAACCTTTTGAAACACCTGCCGTTGAGAAATTTGAAGCACCGGCTGTTGAGGAAAAAGCAGAGGAAACCGTTGATAAAACGCCCGACTTCCACACCGTTGCTGACGATTTGTCCGCACTGCTGCAACCTGCTGAAGCACCGGCCGTTGAGGAAAATGCAGCGGAAATCACTTTGGAAACGCCTGATTCCAACACCTCTGAGGCAGACGCTTTGCCCGACTTCCTGAAAGACGGCGAGAAGGAAACGGTAGATTGGAGCATCTCCCTCTCGGAAGAAAATATCCCAAATAATGCAGATACCGGTTTCACTTCGGAATCTGTGGGTTCTGACGCACCGTCCGAAGCGAAATACGACCTTGCCAAAATGTATCTCGAAATCGGCGACCGCGATGCCGCTGCCGAGACAGTGCAGGAATTGCTGGAAGAAGCGGAAGGCGACGTACTCAAACGTGCCCAAGCATTGGCGCAGGAATTGGGTATTTGATTCCCAACTGCCCTTTCGCAAATCAAGGATGCCGTTTCAGACGGCATCTTTTTTTGCCTTATCGGTGTAACGGATAAAGTTTGAACCGGCACAGGCTCAAACAGCAGGCCGCCGGCAACAAAATGCCGTCTGAACCCCCTAAAGGCTTCAGACGGCATTGGCGGCGGCGGTATCAGGCAGTTTGATAGGCAACCGAATCGTCGCCGCTTTTCTTTTGAATGAACTCGATTTTGTATCCGTCGGGGTCTTCGACGAAGGCTATCACAGTTGTGCCGTGTTTCATCGGACCGGCTTCGCGGACGACGTTTCCGCCCTGCCGCTTCACACGTTCGCAGGCTTCGTAGGCATCGTCCACTTCAATCGCGATGTGTCCGTAGGCGTTGCCCAAGTCGTATCGTTCCGTATCCCAGTTGTGCGTCAGTTCCAAAACCGTGCTGTCGGTTTCGTCGCCGTAACCGACGAAGGCAAGGGTAAATCTGCCTTCAGGATAGTCTTTTCGGCGGAGCAATTTCATGCCCAAAACGTTTTGGTAGAAATCGAGGGATTTTTCGAGATTGCCCACGCGGAGCATAGTATGGAGTAAGCGCATTTTTGTGTTCCTCTCAGTAGTGGTTAAACCTCGATTTTGTTTGGCGTAAACGTCTGCCATTTATTGCAGGCAGGACAGTGCCAGAAAAAGACTTGTGATTTGAAGTGGCAGTTTCGGCACCGGTACATCACGCTTCGCTGTAGCTGCCGTCCGATAACCGAACGCATCATATCGGCATCGGCTTTCCAAGTCGGATCCATATCGCTGATTCTTAAACCGAGCAGGCGGTAAACACCGTTCAAGTCCGGTTTGCGCCGAACAAGCTCGATAGCAGTTTGTGCAGCCTCTTTCTCCCCCCTGAGCAATAAGGATTTCTCGTACACGACGTTAATCAAATCAAGTTCCGGGAAGGTCTGCATATACCCTATCAGGCGATTTAATCCTTCTTCAGGCTTTCCTTGCTCCGCATAAGCGTCATAAAGTTTCTCTCCGACCATGCTCAAATAGGCATGATTTTGCTGCTCGATGGCGGCATACGCTTCAACCGATGCAGGAAAATTGCCCTGCCTGTATTCAATGTCGCCTAAAATCATATTGGCACGGGTACATCTTTTGTTGGCCTCAAGGGCTTTACCGACATTAAAACGTGCAATATCAAAATTGGACTTAAACAATGAAGCCTGTGCAAGTTCGCAATAAAACTGTGCGATTTCAAACTGATATGTCTGTTCGTCGTGACTAAGAAGTTGGGCGGTTTCAATCGCTTTTTCCCAATCCCTGTCCTGCTGGTAGATATTGAGCAGATGCTGTCTGGCTTCACGCGCCATTTCACCGTCTTGCAGACTGAGGAAAATCTGTTCGGCACGGTCAACCAACCCCGCACTTTGATAGTTTTGCGCCAATTCAAACAATACGCGCGCACGCTTTTCGCCGACCGTGTCGGGGGAGTCGAGCAGCGTCCGGTGCATATTGATGGCTTTGTCGTTTTCACCGCGCTGGCGGTAAAGTTTGCCGAGGGTGAGGTTCAAGTCGTATGACTGAGGCTGCTGATCGATGACCTCTGCCAATTCCCTGGCGGCACGTCCGCTGTTGCGGTCAACCAAGGCATCCAGACTTTTGTAAAATCCCGACGGTATGCTTTTTGCCTGCTTTAATACAGTCTTCATATCCACGCGGGCGGCAAACCAGCCCATCGCGAAGAAAACGGGCAAAAGGATAATCGGCAGCAGGATAATCCACAATTCATTGTCCATATCGGCTTTCTCAAGGCTGTTTGGCAGATTCGGGCGCATTTTGCGCCGGTGGTGCAGTCAATTCCTGTCCGCTCAAGCGCGCATTTTTCTTTACTTCGGCACGCAACCTGCCATTCTCGCCACGTAACGACAACAGCCGCCCGAACAGGGCAAACATTCCGA
This sequence comes from Neisseria polysaccharea ATCC 43768, assembly GCA_000176735.1. Taxonomy (GTDB): domain Bacteria; phylum Pseudomonadota; class Gammaproteobacteria; order Burkholderiales; family Neisseriaceae; genus Neisseria; species Neisseria polysaccharea. The sequence continues at coordinate 15,828 of ADBE01000025.1, forward strand.
ACACGATGCCGACGACAAACGCGCAGAACAGGGCGGCAATCAGCGGCAAATCGAATTTCTGCCCCGGCAGGTAGGAAAAGGAAACAGTATCGGTATTGAGGACGGCAAGCAGCAGAAAGAGCAGCAGGATAATGATTTTGATGAAGGTATAGATAAGTTTCATATGTGTTCCGCAGGTAGGACAAACGGGCGGCACACCCAAACGGTGCGGCAGCCGGATTGTGCAAGTTTAAACGATTTGAACGCTTCCGGATAGGGAAGCCGCTGACACGGACAGGCCGCAATGCTAAAATATGCAAAGACAAACTCCCCGCGCCGATACAGAAATGCCATGCAATCAATCAATCAATCAATCAATAAAATTGTAGGCTTTGCCCGAACCTGCCGCAAGCCTGACGAAGTATTTGATTTTCTCACGCACCACGCCGTCCCCTTCTCACCCATCGGGGGGATGACCAACCAAAATATCCTGCTGGATCTGCCCGGCGGGAAATTCGTCCTGCGCCTGCCCCATCACTCCCGCGCCGCCTTGATTGACCGGAGGCACGAGGCGTTCAACAATGATTTGGCGTACCTCGCCGGTTTGAATGTGGAAACGCCCGTTTTGGATGTGCAAAGCGGCGTAAAGCTGACGCGTTATCTGGAAAATGCCGCGCCCTTAAATCAAACGCAACTGCAAGACGAACGCTGCCTGCGCCTAGTTGCGGGCAACCTGCGCCGGCTGCACGGCGGAAACTTTGCCTTCCGCAACACATTCAATGCCTTTGACGCATTCCGCCGGTATTTCTCCTTATTGCAGGACAAGGATTTGTTCCTGAAGGCGGACGCGCGTATGGGCAGGCTTGCAGATGCTTTTTGGCGGCTGGAAGGCGTATGCCGGAAACTGCCCCTTCGCCCGTGCCACAATGATTTGGTACCGGAAAATATGCTGTTGCAGGGGGAGCGGCTGTTTTTTATCGATTGGGAGTATTCGGGTATGAACGACCCCTTGTTCGACCTTGCCGCCGTTATCGAGGAGGGGCGGATACCGTCTGAAGCGGCAGACTGCCTGCTGGAGGCCTATTTTGCCGGCGGGGCTTCAGACGGCATCTCGGCGCGGGACGCGGCGGCGCGCCTGAACATCCACCGGTTCTGCCAAAATGTGCTGTGGTTTTTGTGGACGAAGGTTAAAGAGGAACAGGGCGAAGATTTCGGCGGTTATGCGGCACGGCGGCTGGCAGCGGCGTTTGAACTGTCGGAGGTGCTGCCGTGATGCGCGGCTATCTGTTCGGAGCGGCCTCGGCGGTATTTTGGGCGGCTTCCGGCCTGTTGTTCGACCGTTTGCCGTTTGCGCGCGGCGCGGCATTCGGACAGATGGTTTTTTTGCTGTTTTTGATTGATTTGTGTTCTTTGTCGGCAGTGTGGGCGGGCTTGGGGAGTGGCGGACGGCCGGGGTTTCGCGGCGTTTTTTGGCGACCCGTGTTGTCGGGGCTGCTCGGCGGACCGGTCGGTATGTCGGCATACCTTTTGGGCATCCATTACCTGACGGTATATTACGCCGCGCCTTTATCGTCCCTGTTCCCCGTATTGGCGGCGGCTTTGTCGGCTTGGTTTTTAAAGGAACGCACGGGAGCGGCGGCGCGTGCCGGTTTCGCGCTGGCGGTACTCGCTTCGGCTGGCTTGGCGGCGGATGCGGGCGGACGGGGCGGACTGAACGCTTTGGGGCTGGTTTGTATCGCGGTGTGCGTTTCGGGCTGGTCGCTCGAGGTTGTTTTGTCTGCCCGGACGATGCGTACGCTCTCCGGCCTTCAGGTTTATTGTTTGCGCCTGTGCGGATCGGTATGCGGCTACCTGCTGATTCTCGTTTTCCTGTCTGCCCGGGGGTTTTCTTTAAACCCCTCCGATTTTCACGACGCGCGCATCATCGGCATCATTGCCTTCGGCGCGTTGTCTTATGCCTGTTATTATCAGGCGATTTATCTGTTGAAACCCCTCAAGGCGATGGCTTTGAACATTACCTACCCTGTTTGGGCGATGGCTTTGGGGTTTTTCGTTTACCGCCACCCGGTTCCGCCGTCCGCCATAATGTGGGCGGTTTTGTTGGGAGCCGGCGCGGCATTGAGCCTGTATGGGCGGGAAGGTGAAATATGAATGCCATTATTTTAGCGGCGGGTCTGGGCAGCCGATTTAAAGAAATGACGCAAACCGTCCACAAAGCCCTTTTGGACATCTGCGGCACGCCCAACCTCGAAAGGACGCTATCCTTCCTGCGCGAAGCCGGCATAAGCAATATCGCCGTCGTAACCGGCCATTTGCACCGGCAATTCGATTATCTTCAAGAAAAATACGGCTGTATTTTGATTCACAACGAAAAATATCGGGAATACAACAGCATCTATTCCTTTTCGCTGGCGCGTGATTTTTTCAACGGCTGCTACGTCGTCGATGCCGACGTGGTGCTCGGACGCAATATTTTTTTAAACCGCCCGCAGCACAGCACCTATTTCACCGTCGTCCGCGCCCGCACGCACAACGAATGGCTGCCCGTTTCAGACGGCATCGGACGGGTCGTCCGCATCGACATCGGTTCCCAATCCCGCCCCAGCCTGTCGGGCGTGTCTTATTGGACGGCGGAAGACTGCCGCACCATCTTAAGCCTGCTCGGGGCATACGCCGGTGCGGAACGCCTGGAAAACCCCAAACTCTATTGGGACAACATCCCGATGGAACACCTCGGCAAACTGAACATCCGCACCGAGCTGCTCGGCAGCGGCGACATATTTGAAATGGACGACCAAGAAGACTACCGCGCCATCTTGCGGCAGCTCGCCCCCCTTAAAGAGCGGCAATGCTCCGACGCGCAAGGCGGCACATAAAGCGCGGCCCTGCCGTATTGCCCGAACAGGTTTGCCGCTGCGGATGACGGCGTTCCAACCGTAAAGAAAAGCAATGCGCCCCTTTGACGGTGCAATTTATTAAGGAATTTAAATGAAAAAACTGACACTCAGGGAACAACAGCTTGTCTGCCTCGACATTTTGGACGATTTCCACGCCCTGTGCGAACGGCACGGCATCCGCTATTCGCTCGGCGGCGGCACACTGATCGGCGCGATACGCCACCAAGGCTTCATCCCTTGGGACGACGACATCGACGTTTATATGCACCGCGACGAATACCAAAAATTTGTCGGTGTTTGGCAAAAAACCGCGCACCCGCACTATTTTTTGGAAACCGCCGAAGACATCCGCGCCCGGCATACCGGGGAAATGGCAAAAATCTTCGATCCGCGTGCAGAACTCATCGACGCATACGGCAAAAAAAGTCCTTTATTTATCGACATTTTCATTTATGACGGCGTGCCGGACGAGCCAAAAACCATTTTCCGTATGATGAAGAAACACCGCCGCATCAAGCTGCGCTTTTCTTCCTGCAAAAAAAGGTGGCTGAAAGCAAAAGAAGGCAGCCTGAAACACAAAATCCTCGGCAGCCTGAGCCGTTTCCTGTTCGACAAAATGACACGCAACCTGCAACAGTTCCAAACCGCCTACCCGATTCGGGAATGCGGTTTCATCGGTTTGGTTTTGTCCGACTACGGCGGCTGGCGGAAATCCTATATGCCCAAAAAATATTTCGACAGCGTCGTCTATAAAACATTCGAGGGCAGGCAGCTTCAAGTGATGAACGGCTACCACGAACACCTGACGCAATATTACGGCGACTATATGCGGCTGCCGCCCGAAGAAGAACGGAAACCGCATCATACGTCCGAAGCATACCTGTTGTCCGAATGAGCGCGGGCGGCGGGCAGATTGTCATCCGTCCCCGATACGGATTAAAATGTCCGAGTACATATCCGAACAAGAAAGGCTTTACATCATGAGCAGACCCGTACCCGCCGTATTCGGCAGCGTTTTTCACAGTCAAATGCCCGTTCTCGCCTACCGCGAAGGCAAATGGCAGGCTGCCGAATGGCAATCCTCGCAAGACCTCACCCTCGCACCCGGCGCGCACGCCCTGCACTACGGCAGCGAATGCTTTGAAGGTTTGAAGGCCTTCCGTCAGGCAGACGACAAAATCGTGCTGTTCCGTCCGACTGCCAATATCGCGCGCATGCAGCAAAGTGCGGACATTTTGCACCTGCCGCGCCCCGAAACCCAAGCTTATCTCGACGCACTAATCGAATTAGTCAAACGTGCGGCAGACGAGATTCCCGATGCGCCTGCCGCCCTGTACCTGCGTCCGACCTTAATCGGTACCGATCCCATTATCGGCAAGGCCGGTTCTCCTTCCGAAACCGCCCTGCTGTATATTTTGGCTTCCCCCGTCGGCGACTATTTCAAAGTCGGCTCGCCCGTTAAAATCTTGGTGGAAACCGAACACATCCGCTGCGCCCCGCATATGGGCCGCGTCAAATGCGGCGGTAACTACGCTTCCGCCATGCACTGGGTGCTGAAGGCGAAAGCCGAATACGGCGCAAATCAGGTTCTGTTCTGCCCGAACGGCGACGTACAAGAAACCGGCGCGTCCAACTTTATCTTGATTAACGGCGATGAAATCATTACCAAACCGCTGACTGACGAGTTTTTGCACGGCGTTACCCGCGATTCCGTACTGACGGTCGCCAAAGATTTGGGCTATACCGTCAGCGAACGCAATTTCACGGTTGATGAACTGAAAGCTGCGGTGGAAAACGGTGCGGAAGCCATTTTGACCGGTACGGCAGCCGTCATCTCGCCCGTTACTTCCTTCGTCATCGGCAGCAAAGAAATCGAAGTGAAAAGCCAAGAACGCGGCTATGCCATCCGTAAGGCGATTACCGACATCCAGTATGGTTTGGCGGAAGACAAATACGGCTGGCTGGTTGAAGTGTGCTGATGCTTTAAATAAAAAATGCCGTCTGAAACCCGTTTGGCGTTTCAGACGGCATTTTCGCATCCGAACCGTTTCCGCCGCACCTGTAGCAAGTCGGCACAAAGGCAATCGGTTAAAACAAGCGTCCGCATTTCCCATCCCGCCTGCAGCAAGTCGGGCATTTCCCTAGAAATACGCTTCAGACGGCAAAACGCCGCCCGAAACCGATATGCGGCACGGACGGCGTACAGATTTGAAAACGGCGGATTATTCCCCGGTGCCCAAGGCATTGATGCTGTAACCGCCGTCAACATAAGTGATTTCGCCGGTAATGCCGGACGACAGGTCGGACAGCAGGAAGGCGGCGGTATTGCCGACTTCTTCGATGGTAACGTTGCGGCGGAGCGGATTGTGGGCGGCGACGTGTCCCAAAAGTTTGCCGAAATCGGCGATGCCGGATGCGGCAAGCGTTTTAATCGGGCCGGCGGAAATACCGTTGCAGCGTATGCCTTCTTGACCCAGACAGGCGGCGGTAAAGCGGATACCTGCCTCAAGGCTGGCTTTTGCCATACCCATCACGTTGTAGTTCGGAATCGCGCGTACCGCGCCCAAGTAGCTCAGGGCGACGATGGCGGAGTTTCTGCCGCGCATCATCGGGCGTGCGGCTTTTGCCAATGCGGGCAGGCTGTATGCGGAAATTTCGTGTGCGGTGTTGAACGCTTCACGGCTGATGCTGTCGAGGAAGTCGCCGCTCAAGGCTTCTTTCGGCGCGAAGCCGATAGAGTGCACCAGACCGTCCAAGCCGTCCCAATGTTTGCCCAAATCGGCGAACACCCGGTTGATTTCGTCATCGCTGGAGACATCGCAGCGGAACACGAGTTCGGAACCCAATTCCGCCGCCATTTTGCGGACGCGTTCTTCCAGTTTGTCCACAACGTAGGTAAACGCCAAATCCGCGCCTTGTTCGCGGCAGGCTTTGGCGATGCCGTAGGCGATGGAACGTTCGGAAATCATACCGGTAATCAGAATTTTTTTGCCTTGCAGAAAACCCATTTTGTATCCTTTAAAATCGTATTCGGTTCGTTCTAAACCGTTGATTATAGCAAATTGTCCCTGTTTCTGTGTTTTCACGTTGCAGCGTGCAGACGGCAATGCCGTCTGAAGCGGATTTCAGACGGCATCGGACGTTTCAAATACGGTTTAAGGCATCAGATGCCGCGCAGCAATTCGTTGACGCTGGTTTTGGCGCGGGTTTGCGCGTCCACGCGTTTGACGATGACGGCGCAGTAGAGGCTGTGGCTGCCGTCTTTGGAAGGCATACTGCCGGACACGACGACCGAACCGGCCGGCACACGTCCTTGATAAATTTCGCCGGTGGTGCGGTCGAAGATTTTGGTGGATTGACCGATGAACACGCCCATGGAAATCACGCTGCCTTCTTCGACAATCACGCCTTCGACGATTTCGGAACGTGCGCCGATGAAGCAGTTGTCTTCAATAATGGTCGGGCTGGCCTGCAGGGGTTCGAGTACGCCGCCGATGCCGACACCGCCGCTCAAGTGGACGTTTTTACCGATTTGGGCGCAAGAGCCGACAGTCGCCCAAGTATCGACCATCGCGCCTTCGTCAACATATGCGCCGATATTGACATAAGAAGGCATCAACACGACATTTTTCGCCACAAAGCTGCCACGGCGCGCAACCGCACCCGGAACGGCGCGGAAACCGGCGGCGCGGAATTCGTCTTCAGACCAGTCGGCAAACTTGGTCGGCACTTTGTCGAAGTATTTGTTCACGCCGTCGTTGAGGACTTCGTTGTCTTGGATGCGGAAGGACAGCAACACGGCTTTTTTCGCCCATTCGTTGACTTTCCATTCGCCCACGCCCAAGCGTTCGGCAACGCGTAGTTTGCCTGAATCGAGCTGGCGGATGGTTTCCAACACGGCTTCTTTGACTTCGGGGGCAACGGTGGTCGGGGTAATGTCCGCGCGGTTTTCAAAGGCGGTTTCGATGATGTTTTGCAAAGACATAATGTTTCCTTATGTGAGATGTTTCGTGGGACGCTTGCCAGTATTTTCAGGCAGTATGTTCATTTGAAATGAATGCGCTATTGTGCCACGCAAACGCATATTCGTCAGCAATACGCGGGCGGTTGCCGAACATTGGCGTTTCGGAATCGGGCGGGCGGCAGGCATTGCCTTTTCCGTGCCCGAATCAATACAGAACGGCGGCAGTACCTTTATGCCGCACCGCCGCCTTTCAGACGGCATTCGCGGTAAAACGCCATCAGCCCTTCGGTCGAGGCATCGTGTACGGACGTGCCGTCTTCCAGTTCGCCGATGATGGTTTTTGCCAACTGTTTGCCGTATTCCACACCCCACTGATCGAAGGGGTTGACGTTCCATATCGCGCCTTGGACGAAGGTTTTGTGTTCGTAAGCCGCCATCAGCATACCCAAATTGTAGGGCGTGAGGCGGTCGAGCAGGATGCTGTTGCTGGGGCGGTTGCCGGGGAACTCTTTGTGCGGCGCAAGGCGTTCGCGTTCCGCTTCGGGCAAATCTGCCAGTTCGGCGCGTGCTTCGTCCAAGGTTTTGCCTTTCATCAGGGCTTCCGCTTGGGCAAAGGCGTTGGCAACGGTAAAACGGCTGCGTCCGTCCTCCACGCCCTGCGCCGTCATCGGGACGATAAAATCGCAGGGAATCAGGCGCGTGCCTTGGTGGAGCAGTTGGAAATAGGCGTGCTGGCAATCAACCCCTTCCCCGCCGAACACGATGCCGCCCGTTTTGCACGCGGCGGGACTGCCGTCTGAAGCGCGGCTTTTGCCCAAACTCTCCATATCGAGCTGGTTCAGCCACGCCGGCAGCAGGCGCAGGTTGTGGCTGTACGGAACGGCGGTCTGCCCGTCCGCGTGCTGGAAATTGTTATACCACACGGCAATCAGTGCCATCAGCACGGGAATGTTGCGGCGCGGCGGCGTGTGGAAAAAATGCCTGTCCATCGCGTGCGCCCCCGCCAACAACTCGCGGAAACGCGCCCCGCCGACCGCAACCATCACGGGCAAACCGACAGGCGACCAGACGGAATAGCGTCCGCCCACCCAGTCGTACATCGCAAACACACGTTCCGCCGCAATACCGAAACTTTGCGCCGCTTCCGTATCGGCAGACACCGCGCAAAAATGGCGCGCCGTTTCGGATTCCGAGAACCCCGCACCGCGATACCACGCCTTGACCGCCTGTGCATTGAGCAGGGTTTCGGGCGTTTTGAAGGACTTGCTGGCAACGCAAAACACCGTTGTTTCAGGGTTCAGACGGCATAAAACCGCATCCAGGCAGGCAGGGTCGGCGTTGGCGGCAAAATGGACGGCGATATGCCGTCTGAACGGCTCGAGTGCCTGCACGCACATTGCCGGCCCGAGATCGGATCCGCCTATGCCGATGTGGACAAAATCCGTAATCCGCCTTCCCGTCGCCCCCTTGTACGAACCGTCGTCCAAACCGCGTGCAAAATCCAAAGCGCGGTCAAGTTCGCGGCGGATTTCGGGCAACACGTCCCTGCCGTCCACATAAACGGCATCCGCACCGTCGGGCAGGCGCAACGCCGTGTGCAGCGCGGCACGCCCCTCGCTGCCGTTGACTTTCGCACCCGTCCGCAAATCATGCATTTTCCGTCCGAGCCCTGCCGCATCTGCAAGGTTACAGAGCAGTTGCAGCGTATCTTCCCCAAGCCGGTTCTTGCTGTAATCGAACAACATGCCGCCCAGCCGTTCGTGCATACGGTCAAAGCGGTCCGGTTCGCAGGCAAAGCGGTCGCGCAAAAGGACATAACGCGTATCCTGATTGTGGCGTTCAAGAGCATGCCATGCACGGGTAAAAGCATCCATCTGTTTTCCTTGATTTTTCAGAACCGGATTAAAATGTAGCAGAATGTAGTTTAACAAACGGCAGCGGCTTTGGCGAATTACGGAAACACTACTCCCCGCTTTCAGACGGCAGCAGAATTGATTTTTATCAAGCAGGATACCGATGAAGGTGCAGGATGCAAAAGACTTGTGCTATTCTTTGTAATCGAATGAAAGACGGGGGTTATCGTCTGTAAGATACCTACAAGATGCCGCACGACGGCACGGTTGGCAAAAGAAAGCGGCACACCGCTTCGCAAATTGTTGTTTCTTCCCATTTTCCTCAGGAGCAGGTCGATATGAAGGTTTCCCCACAAACGGCAATGACGCTTCGCCAAATCATGCTGATGAACTTCGGATTCTTCGGCATCCAATACAGCTTCGGTTTGCAGCAGACCGCCATCAACCCCATCTTCAGCTTTCTTCAGGCCGACCCCGCACAACTGCCCGTCCTCAATATGGCCGGCCCGATTACCGGACTGCTCGTGCAGCCCATCATCGGCGCAATGTCCGACCGCACTTGGATACCCGGCCTGGGTCGCCGCCGTCCGTATTTCCTCATCGGCGCAATCGGGTGCAGCCTCTGCCTCTTCATCTATCCGCACGTTACCGCCCTGTGGGTCGCCGTCATGCTGCTCTGGCTGCTCGACATCAGCAACAACACCGCCATGGAACCCTTCCGCGCCTTCGTTGCCGACACCGTTCCCGAGAAACAGCAGCCTACCGGCTTTCTGATGCAGTCCGTGTTTACCGGATTGGGCATCACGCTGGCAAACGTCTCCCTCTACATCTTCCAACAAATCGGCTGGCTCAAACAAACCTCCGAAGCAGGCATCCCCTACTGGGTATTCGGTTCCTTCTACATCGGCGCGGCCTGTTCCATCGGCTCGGTGCTCATTACCATCCTCTCCACGCAGGAAAAAATGCCTACAGGCAAAGAAGCCGCCGAGTTGAAAGCCAAAACGGGCAATCCCTTGGGGGCAGTCAAAGACATCTTCGCCGCCATCAAAGAAATGCCCAAAACCCTGTGGCAGCTCGCCCTTGTGTACCTCTTCCAGTGGTACGCCCTCTTCATCTACTGGCAATACATCTCCCACAGCATCGTCCAATCCGTCTGGCACTCGACCGCCGCCAACAAAGCCGCCTACGAACAGGCAGTCGCCTGGACGGGTCTGGTCAACGGTTTCTACAACATCGTAACCTTCGTTTCCGCGTTTGGACTGATGTGGCTCGCACGCAAATACGCCGCCAAATACGTCCACGCCTTCGCCGTTTCCCTTGCTGCCGCCGCACTATTGGCAATTCCCCATATTTCCGACAAATACCTCATGTTCGCACCCATGATCGGTTTCGGTGTAGGTTGGGCAAGCATGATGGGCGTGCCGTTCATGATTGTCGTCAACTCCATCCCCAAAGCGCGTTACGGCGTGTACATGGGCATCGTCAACATGATGATCGTCATCCCCATGCTGATCGAAACCGTAACCTTCGGTTGGGTTTACAACACCTTTCTCGGCGCGGATCCCGCCAACGCCATGACCTTTGCCGGCATTTTCCTCGCCGTCGCCGCCGTCCTGACGCTGGGCATCAAAATCAAAGGCAAACTGTCCGAATCCTGACGAATCCCGCCCCTGCCGTGCCGTCTGAAGGCAGCCGCCCTGCAAACGGCAGCCGGCCGGATTAATTACAGGCGAATAAATGCCGGACAGCCGCCTAATAAGGTATAATCGCACCCGATTCCGTCCCGTTTGCCGCCCGCAGGCGGGATGTCGGCGGTTTCCATCTTACCGGGAACACGCCGATACTGTTTTTTAACGATATTTCTTACATTTTATTCCAATTACTTTACGGGGCTAGAATATGGCTAAAAATGGGGGATTTTCTTTGTTCGCAAAGAAAGAAAAACGCTTTATCTTTGAAGGCAGGCATTCCGCCTCCGACAAACTGGTCAACGGCGAAGTATCCGCGTTTACCGAAGAAGAGGCGCGCAAAAAACTCGCCAAACGCGGCATCCGCCCGCTGCAGGTTACCCGTGTGAAAACAAGCTCCAAGCGCAAAATCACACAAGAAGACATTACCGTCTTTACCCGCCAGCTGTCCACTATGATTAAAGCGGGCCTGCCGCTGATGCAGGCATTTGAAATCGTGGCGCGCGGACACGGCAACCCGTCTATGACGGAAATGCTGATGGAAATCCGCAGCAATGTGGAACAGGGCAGCACGTTGAGCCGCGCATTCTCGAACCACCCTAAATATTTCGACCGCTTCTACTGCAACCTGGTTGCGGCGGGCGAAACGGGCGGCGTGTTGGAAAGCCTGTTGGACAAATTGGCAGTCTATAAAGAAAAAACCCAGGCCATCCGCAAAAAGGTAAAAACCGCGCTGACCTATCCGGTATCCGTCATCGCCGTCGCCATCGGTTTGGTATTCGTGATGATGATTTTCGTACTGCCCGCCTTTAAAGAGGTTTACGCCAATATGGGCGCGGAGCTTCCCGCACTGACCCAAACAGTGATGGATATGTCCGACTTTTTCGTCTCATACGGCTGGATGGTGCTGATCGCACTCGGCTTTGCCATATACGGCTTCCTCAAATTGAAGGCGCGTTCGATTAAAATCCAACGGCGTATGGATGCCCTGCTGCTGCGTATGCCGATTTTCGGAGACATCGTCCGTAAAGGGACGATTGCCCGCTGGGGCAGGACGACGGCGACGCTGATTGCGGCAGGCGTGCCTTTGGTCGATGTATTGGACTCCACTGCCGGCGCGGCGGGCAATTTAATCTATGAAGAAGCCACCCGGGAAATCCGTACGCGCGTCATCCAAGGCCTGTCTATGACTTCGGGGATGCGTGCGACGGAACTGTTCCCCAATATGATGGTGCAGATGTCCTCCATCGGCGAGGAATCGGGTTCTTTGGACGATATGCTCAACAAAGCCGCCGAATTTTATGAAGACGAGGTGGACAATGCGGTCGGCAGGCTGTCCGCTATGATGGAGCCGATCATTATCGTGATTTTGGGCTTGGTCATCGGTACGCTTCTGGTCGCTATGTATCTGCCGCTGTTTAATTTGGGCAACGTGGTCGGCTGACCCGTCATACGGATCCGGCGCGGATTGGTTCTGCGCCGGTTTGTTTTTGCTTTGAATATATCGAGGGCAAAATATGTTTGCTTTGTCTATACTGCCTCCGTTTGCCGTACCTTTGGCAGCGGTGTTGGGACTGCTGGTCGGCAGTTTCCTGAATGTCGTCATTTACCGCGTACCCGTGATGATGGAACGCGGCTGGACGGTATTTGCCAAAGAACATTTAAACCTGCCGCTGACCGACGAGGAAAGCCGTACCTTCAACCTGATGAAGCCGGATTCCTGCTGCCCCAAATGCCGTGTGCCGATACGCGCGTGGCAGAACATCCCGATTGTCAGCTACCTGCTCCTGCGCGGCAAATGCGCCTCCTGCCAAACCAAAATCAGCATACGTTATCCCTTAATCGAGCTGCTGACCGGCGTATTGTTCGGGCTGGTCGCCTGGCAATACGGCTGGTCTTGGATTACGCTGGGCGGATTGGTACTGACCGCGTTTCTGATTTCCCTGACCTTTATCGATGCGGACACCCAATACCTGCCCGACTCGATGACACTGCCCTTGATTTGGCTGGGGCTGATATTTAATTTGGACGGCGGCTTCGTGCCTTTGCAGTCTGCCGTTTTAGGTGCGGTTGCCGGCTATGGTTCATTATGGCTCTTATGTGCGGTGTATAAACTGCTCACAGGAAAAACCGGTATGGGCAACGGAGATTTCAAACTGATTGCCGCATTGGGCGCGTGGCTCGGCATATCCGCATTGCCCGTGCTGATTTTTGTTTCCTCGCTGATCGGTTTGGTCGCGGCAATCGTTATGCGCGTCGCCAAGGGGCAGCATTTTGCCTTCGGCCTCGCACTGACAGTTTCAGGCTGGATAATTTTTACGGCAAACGATTCCGTATGGCGGGCGGTCAACTGGTGGCTGACCCATCCGGTGCTGTAAGATGACGGTATGGGTCGGACTGACCGGCGGAATCGGCAGCGGCAAATCGGCAGCCGCGCAATGTTTTGCCGATTTGGGCGTGCCGCGCATCGATGCGGACGCGGCGGCGCACTCGCTGACGGCTTCAGACGGCATCGCCCTGCCGGAAATCAGGCGGCTGTTCGGCGATATCGTTTTCGACACACAGGGTTTGTTGCGGCGCGACATATTGCGTAAAGAAGTCTTTGCCTCCCCATCGCGAAAAGCCTTGCTCGAATCCGTGATGTTGCCGCTGATTTTCTTAGAAATCAAAAAGCAGCAAGAAACCTTTACCGATGCGGCCTACGGCATTGTCGAAATTCCGCTGCTGACGGAAAAGCGTCAATTTATCAGCCTGATACGGCGTGTCCTGACCATAAGCGCACCTTTGGAAAAACGTATCCGCAGGGTGATGGCCCGCAGCGGGCTGACGCGCGGCGAGGTGGAAACCATCACCAGCCATCAGGCATCCGAATCCGAACGCCTGCTGCTTGCAGACGATGTGCTGCTCAATGACGGCAGCCTCAAAAGCCTGCGTGAGAAAACAATGCGCCTGCACGCGTTTTATTCAGGGATTTTCGCCTTAAAACCAACACAAGGAAAACACAATGGCTGAGTCGCGGCAAACACGTCTTCAAGTCAAATGTCCGACCTGTCAAACGGCAGTAGTATGGAAACCGGAAAACGCATTCCGCCCCTTCTGTTCGCAACGCTGCAAACTGATCGACTTGGGCGGATGGGCAGACGGGAAATATACGGTTTCCGACCAAACGGAAAGTTTGCCGGAAATATCCGAACCCGACGGAGCATACCGCTGACCGCCCCGCCTTCCCGGCAAACACCCTGAAAGTCAAATGCCGTCTGAAACAAATACGCTTCAGACGGCATTTTCATTCTCAAACCTAATCGTTGGTATTTGCCGTTACCTCTTCCAATGAAGTAATGCCCTGCATAACTTTCAAAATACCGGCCCGGCGCAAATCCACCATACCCTCCTTATAGGCAACGTCCAAAATATCCACTTCCGTACCGTTGTTCATAATCACACGCTGCATTTCTTCGCTGATGGGCATAACCTCATACACGCCCGCACGCCCCTTGTAACCCTGACCCCGGCAACGGTCGCAACCGACGGCATGGTAAAGTTTCCAATCTTTTGCAAGATCCTCATCGGTGAAGCCGATTTCCTTCAGAGCAGAAGCAGACGGGCGTTCCACTTCCTGTTTGCAGCTCGAACACAACCTGCGTAAAAGACGCTGCGCCATAATCAGGCTGACCGAACTGGCAATATTAAACGGCGCGACACCCATATTCAGCATACGCGACAACGTCGCCGGCGCATTATTGGTGTGCAGGGTGGAAAACACCATATGCCCTGTTTGTGCCGCCTTAATCGCAATATCGGCAGTTTCCAAATCACGAATCTCACCGACCATAATGATGTCCAGATCCTGACGCAGGAAAGACTTTAAAGCAGCGGCAAAAGTCAGACCCTGCTTCTCATTGACGTTGACCTGATTGATGCCTGGCAGGTTAATCTCGGCAGGGTCTTCCGCCGTTGCAATATTTACCGACTCCGTATTCAAAATATTCAAACAGGTATAGAGCGACACCGTCTTACCCGAACCCGTCGGGCCGGTTACCAGCACCATACCGTAAGGACGATGAATCGCTTCCAACAGCAATTTTTTCTGAAACGGCTCAAAACCGAGCTGGTCGATATTCAAAGACGCGGCATCGGAGTTCAAAATCCGCATCACAACCTTTTCGCCAAACAGCGTCGGCAAAGTGCTGACGCGGAAATCGATAGGCTTGCCGCCCTTTTGAAAGGTCAGCTGCATCCTGCCGTCCTGCGGTATGCGTTTTTCGGAAATATCCAAACGCGACATCACCTTAATCCGGGAAGCAAGCTGCCCCCTTACCGCAATAGGCGGCTGAACCACCTCGCGAAGCTGCCCGTCCACGCGGAAACGGATACGGGCATTGTGTTCGTAAAACTCAAAATGAATGTCCGATGCCCCGCTGCGCAAGGCATCCGACAAAGTTTTATGGATAAACCTCGGAACAGGGCCGTCCTCCGCCTCCTCATTGTCGATATACAGGGTGTGGCTTTCCTCTTCCTCCTGCTCCTCCCCAAGCTCCTGAAGCAGCGATGTCGATCTCGACCCCACCCAATCGAGCAAACCCGCCAACTGGTCATCCTCGACAATGACCAACTCAACCGCAATCCCTGCGGCAGACACGGTTTTCTGAATTTGCGGCATCTGTGTCGGATCGGAAACCGCAAAAAATACTTTATTGTCCCGACGGAAAACCGGCACACAGTGGAACTCCACCATCTGCTCCTCCGTCAACACCCCCATCAGCACCCTGTGGCGCGGATAGTAGCGCAAATCGAAAACCGAATAACTGAACACCCTTGCAATCAATGCCGCAAGCGACTTGGGCGAAATGACGCCGTCTGAAAACAGTATCGGCAACACTTCCTTACCCGCCTGCGACTCCTTGTAGTAATGCTCGGCCTGCTCAACAGTAACCACCTGGTTTTGAACCAGAATCCTCAGCAAACCTACGCTCATACGACCTTATCCCCAAATTTATTCATTGTTATACCTGTACAGCTTTTATCATAAAACAACAGATTTCCAAACCGGAACATCTTTATACGGAACCTGAAAATCATTTCATGATTCTACCGTCCTAAAGGTCGGTTTTTCAAGCAGGAAGAAAAAGTTTTCAGATGGCAAAAAAGCCTTCCAACACTGAAAGGCCTTATATCGGAAACTTCCCGCAACACGAGAAACAGACAAATGCAAATCGTCAAACCTCGCCAACAGGAATCGAACCTGTATTTTACGCTTAGGAGGCATACGTTCTATCCGTTGAACTATGGCGAGCCGAAATGAAAGTGGGGATTTTAACCCTTTCCGACGACAAAAGACAAGATGCCGGCCGCAATCAGCGGACCGACAGGGATACCGCCCATAAATGCCACCCCGATGACCGTACCGATCAGCAAGCCCGTTACCAATACCGGCTGCTGTCCCATCAAAGGCACGCCGCGTCCCGCCAGCCAAGCCACGAAAATACCGATAAAAACGGCGGATATCATTTTAAAATTCAAAAATTCGGCAACAGAAGGCACCTGCGCCTTTCCTGAAACCAACGGACTCAAAACCCCTATGGTCAAAAGAATGATACCGAGATTCAACCCATGCTTCTCGACCAACGGGACAAACTGTACCAATGCCGTCTGCTGCATCAGCAGCAATATGGTTGCCGAGACGGTAATCGAATTGTTGTTGCTGACCACCCCCAACAGAATCAGCGTAACCAAAAACAGGGGAACAAAACTGAAATTCATCGGTTACGACACCCTGACCAAAGATTCCTTCGCCAGCTGAATCATGGCATCCTTCACTTCGCTGTCGGGCAGGGCATCCAACGCGGCAACGGCACAATCGACTGCTTTGCGCGCCTCACCTATCGAATATGCCAAAGCATCCGAACGGACGACATAATTGTGGATTTTCTCAAAATAGCTGCGATCTGCATTCTCCAAAGCAGTACGCACATCGTTCGCAACCTGTTCGGAACCCTGACGCATCAGATAAATCAAAGGCAAAGTCGGTTTTCCTTCCGCCAAATCGTCGCCGACGTTTTTGCCGGTTTCTTCGGTTTCGCCAGAATAGTCCAGCACATCGTCAATAATTTGGAATGCCGTGCCGACGTACATACCGTAGTCTTTCAACGCCTGTTCGTGTTCGGGGGAAGCCTTGCCCAAAATTGCGCCGACTTGAGCGGCAGCTTCAAACAATTTTGCCGTTTTATATTGGATGACTTGGATATATTGTTCTTCGGTAATGTCCGTATTGCCGATGTTCATCAGCTGCATGACTTCGCCCTCGGCAATAATGTTGGTTGCATCCGCCATCACTTCCAAAACGCGCATACTGTCCGAGTCAACCATCAGTTGAAAGGCGCGCGTGTATAAAAAGTCGCCAACCAACACTGCCGCCGCATTGCCGAACAGATTGTTTGCCGTTGCCCGTCCACGGCGCAAATCGCTTTCATCGACCACATCATCATGCAGCAGCGTCGAAGTGTGGATAAATTCGACCATCGCCGCCAGCGAATACAGTTTCCCGTCATCATAACCGACCGCCTTACCCGCCAAAATCGTCATAATCGGACGCAGGCGTTTGCCGCCCGCGCTGATGATATATGTACCGATTTGCGAAATCAGTGCGACATCGGATTGCACCGCACGGTTGATGACTTCATTGACTTTGGCAAGGTCTTCAGGCAGATGTCGCTGGAAATAGGGCAGATTCTCGAGCATGGCAGACTCTCAGGTTTACGTTTCCGTCAAACGGCAGATACCGCTTGAAAGCTGATTCAAATAGCGGGCAATTATATCAGCAAAGCCATCAGGGTACATCTTTTCAGACGGCATATGGTTATCCGAACCGCGCAAACTTTGACAAAACAGGCAAATAACAATACAATGCCGAATTTCGCACAATGGTGTGCGGATATTAACCATAACCCTTATGGAGTTGAGTATGTACGCGGTCGTAAAAACCGGCGGCAAACAGTATAAAGTTTCCGTCGGCGAAAAATTGAAAGTAGAACAGATACCAGCCGAACTCGACAGCCAAATCGAACTGACCGAAGTTTTGATGATTGCTGACGGCGAATCTGTAAAAGTTGGCGCACCTTTTATCGAAGGTGCGAAAGTAACGGCTAAAGTAGTGGCACACGGTCGTGGCGAGAAAGTCCGCATCTTCAAAATGCGCCGCCGCAAACACTACCAAAAACGCCAAGGCCACCGCCAAAATTTCACCCAAATCGAAATCGTGGCAATCGCCTAACCTTAAAACTTAGGAGCATTACAAATGGCAAGTAAAAAAGCAGGCGGCAGCACCCGCAACGGTCGCGATTCAGAAGCCAAACGCTTGGGCGTTAAAGCCTACGGCAACGAGCTGATTCCCGCAGGTTCCATCATCGTACGCCAACGCGGTACCAAATTCCACGCAGGCGACAACGTAGGCATGGGCAAAGATCACACTTTGTTCGCCAAAATTGACGGTTATGTCGAATTCAAAACCAAAGGCGCGCTGAACCGTAAAACTGTCAGCATCCGTCCTTACACCGGTTCTGAAGAATAATCCAACCGATACCTGAAGCCGCATCTTTTCACGATGCGGCTTTTTACATACCCCACACCCGATTTGATACACATTAAGCTGAAAGTAAAAATCCGCATACACCCTCCCCTGCATATTTCTTCAACAGCGGGTTTTGATATAATCGCCTATCTATTACAGATAGTTCAAACGGCATTCAACCCCTTACAAATGCCGTCTGAAATCATCGGCATCCGCCTATGCAAAGGATATTTTATGAGTTTACACAGCGACATCCTCGTCGTCGGCGCAGGCCCGGCGGGTTTAAGTTTTGCAGCCGAACTTGCCGGCAGCGGTTTGAAAGTTACCCTGATCGAACGCAGCCCACTGACTGTTCTGCAAAATCCTCCATATGACGGACGCGAAATCGCCCTGACCCATTTTTCCCGCGAAATCATGCAGCGTTTGGGTATGTGGGACAAAATTCCCGAAAACGAAATCTACCCTTTGCGCGATGCCAAAGTGCTGAACGGACGTTCCGACTACCAGCTCCACTTTCCCCAACCGACTGAAGCGCGCGGCGAACCTGCCGACTGTTTGGGCTATCTGATTTCCAACCACAATATCCGCCGCGCCGCCTATGAAGTCGTATCACAACTCGACAATGTCAGCATTCTGACCGATACGGTTGTCAAAGAAGTCAAAACATCTGACAACGAAGCACAAGTCATTTTGGAAAACGGCAAAATCCTGACTGCACGCCTGCTTTTGGCGGCAGACAGCCGCTTCTCGCAAACCCGTCGACAACTCGGTATCTCCTCCGATATGCACGATTACAGCCGAACCATGTTCGTCTGCCGTATGAAACATACCCTTTCCAACCAACATACCGCTTACGAATGCTTCCATTACGGACGCACCATCGCACTGCTGCCGCTGGAAGAGCACCTGACCAATACCGTCATTACCGTCGATACCGATAAAATCAACAGCGTTCAAAACCTTTCGCCCGAAGAATTGGCTGCAAGCGTAAAAGAACAGCTCAAGGGCAGGCTCGGCGATATGGAACTGGTCAGCAGCATCCACCATTACCCCCTTGTCGGTATGATTGCCAAACGTTTCTACGGCAAACGCAGCGCGCTGATCGGCGATGCCGCCGTCGGTATGCACCCCGTAACGGCACACGGCTTCAACCTCGGGCTTTCCAGCGCGGATATTCTGGCAAAACTGATACTCGAAGCCGAACAGCGCGGTCAGGACATCGGCGCGGCTTCCTTGTTGAAAAAATACAGCAGCAAACATATGTTGCACGCCCATCCGCTTTATCACGGCACCAACATGATGCTGAAGCTGTTTACCAACGAAACCGCACCTGCAAAACTGCTGCGCGGTTTGGTATTGCGAGCCGGCAACAACTTCCCGCCGCTGAAAAAGCTGATTACCAAACAACTGACCGGTTAAAATCATATATATAAAAAATGCCGTCTGAAACAT
>ADBE01000024.1 GCA_000176735.1 Neisseria polysaccharea ATCC 43768
AGAAACCGTTTTATCCGATAAGTTCCTGCACTGACAGACCTAGATTCCCGCCTGCGCGGGAATGACGAATCCATCCGCACGGAAACCTGCACCGCGTCATTCCCATGAACCTACATTCCGTCATTCCCACGAAAGTGGGAATCTAGAACGCAGGGTTGGAGAAACCGTTTTATCCGATAAGCTCCTGCACCGACAGACCTAGATTCCCGCCTGCGCGGGAATGACGAGTTTCAAGATGACGGTGTTATCAGGAATGACGGTTCGGGTATTTCCTTACGCCCGCCCTGCGCCTGTAAACGGTAAGTGCATCAAAAATGCCGTCTGAAAGGTTTTCAGACGGCATTGGTTCACGGGCCGCGCCCGGGGATTTCGGCAAAATCAGTCGGCAACCGCCATCAGGCTGGCGTTGCCGCCGGCGGCTGTGGTGTTGACGCTGCAAGAGATTTCTTCAAACACTTGCAGGATGTCGAGTCCGTTTTCCGAAGGGAGGATGCGGATGAGTGCGCCGTCGTGGGCGGCAAGTTCCTGTTTGCGCGCGCTGTCCAAAGGCGACAGGGCGGCAACGTGGCTGATGCCGGCGGTTTCGGGTTTGCCGTTGATCAGCAGCAGACCTTCCAAGTCGGCAGTGTAGGAAGCCAAGGGGCTGTTGGGTTCGACCACTGCCTGTACGCCGGAGGCGGCAAGTTCGGTTAGGGCGCAGAAGGCTTGCAGGAGGCTGCCGCCGTGTACCCAGACGCGTTTTGGCGCGTGCCATGAGATGCTGTTGCGCTCGCCGGTCGGGCCGGTAAGGACGGTTTCGGCACGGCGCAGGGTGCGGATGCGGGCGTGTCCCAAAGCGGCCGCTGCGGCTTTTTTCTCTTCGGCATTGAACGGCAGTTTGTGAACCAGTGCTTCGAGGCGTTTGAGCGCGGCTTCGTCTGCCTGTCCGATTTGGCTCAGGGTCGGGGCAACCCATTCGGGGATGCGGGTCAGTTTTTGCAGGTAGAACGAACCGCCTGCTTTGGGACCTGTGCCGGACAGACCGTGTCCGCCGAAGGGCTGTACGCCGACGACTGCGCCGACGATGTTGCGGTTGACGTAAACGTTGCCGGCTTCGATGCGGCTGCGGATGTGGCGTACCGTGCCTTCGATGCGGCTGTGTACGCCGTGGGTCAGGGCGTAGCCTTTGCTGTTGATTTGGTCGATGACGCTGTCGAGTTCGTCGGCGCGGTAGCGGACGACGTGCAGGACGGGGCCGAAGACTTCGCGTTGCAGTTCGTTGAGGTTGTTCAATTCAAACAGGATGGGGCGAACGAACGTGGATTTTTCGGAATCGACATCGGCGGCGGTTTTGACTTCGTGGTAGGACTTGGCAACACCTTTCATTTTGTTGATGTGGTTCAACAGGTTTTGCTGCGCTTCGGCATCGATGACGGGGCCGACATCGGTAGTGAGCTGAATCGGTTTGCCGACGACGAGTTCGTCCATCGCGCCTTTGATCATGTCGAGCATACGGTCGGCAACGTCTTCTTGGACGCACAAGATACGCAGGGCGGAGCAGCGTTGTCCCGCGCTGTCGAAAGCGGAGTTCAATACGTCGGCGCAGACTTGTTCGGCAAGTGCGGTGGAATCGACAATCATGGCGTTTTGTCCGCCGGTTTCGGCAATCAGGACGGGATTGTCGTTGCGTTTGGCAAGGGCTTTGTTGATCAGGCGCGCCACTTCGGTCGAGCCTGTGAAAATCACGCCGCCGATGCGGGCATCGTTGGTCAATGCCGCACCCACGTCGCCTGCGCCGAGGACGAGTTGCAGGGCGGAAGTCGGGATGCCGGCTTCGTGCATGAGGGAAACGGCATAACCGGCAATCAGGCTGGTTTGTTCGGCGGGTTTGGCAATAACGGTGTTGCCTGCCGCCAATGCGGAAACGACTTCGCCGGTAAAGATGGCGAGCGGGAAGTTCCACGGGCTGATGGCGACAATCGCGCCGACGGCTTCGGCATCTTTGGGCAGGGTGTGTTCGGCTTCGTTTGCGTAGTAGCGGCAGAAATCGACGGCTTCGCGCACTTCGGCAATGGCGTTGTTCAGCGTTTTGCCTGCTTCGCGCACGGCAAGCATCATCAGCGCGGGGGTGTGCTGTTCGAGCAGGTCGGCGAAACGGCGCAGGCAGGCGGCGCGTTCGGCGGCAGGTGTCGCACTCCATTCGGGGAACGCGGCAACGGCTGCGCCAACTGCTTCTTGGGCAAGCGCGGCATCGGCAAAGCTGACTGTGCCGACGATGTCGTCGTGGTCGGCGGGGTTTTTAATCGGTTGCGTTTCGCCGACATCGCGGGCTTTGCCATTGACAATGGACGCGGCATGGAAGTCTTGCGCGGCGGCTTTGTTCATCTGTTCTTGAAGCTGCTGCAATACGTTTTCGTTGCTCAAGTCCACGCCTTGCGAGTTCAGACGGCATTTGCCGTACAAATCGCGCGGCAGCGGCAAGGCGTTATGCAGATGGATGCCTTGTTCGGCGATGGTGTCGAACGGGCTCTTAATCAGGCGGTCGATACTGATGTTTTCATCGACGATTTGGTTGACGAAAGACGAGTTCGCGCCGTTTTCCAACAGGCGGCGCACCAAGTAGGCGAGCAGGGTTTCGTGCGTACCGACCGGGGCGTACACGCGCACGCGGCGGCCTAAGTTTTGCGGGCCGACCACTTGGTCGTACAGGGTTTCGCCCATGCCGTGCAGACATTGGTGTTCAAAATCTTTGCCTTTGCCCATTTGGTAGATTGCGCCCAAGGTGTAGGCGTTGTGCGTGGCAAATTGCGGGAATACCGCGTCTTGCGCGGAAAGCAGTTTGCGCGCGCAGGCGAGGTAGGAGATGTCGGTGTGGACTTTGCGGGTGTAGGTCGGATAGCCGTTCAAGCCGTCCACTTGCGCCCATTTGATTTCGCTGTCCCAATACGCGCCTTTGACGAGGCGGATCATTAGTTTTTGGTTGTTGCGGCGGGCAAGGTCGATCAGGTAGTCGATAACGAACGGACAACGTTTTTGGTAGGCTTGAACAACGAAACCGATGCCTTTGTAGCCTGCCAAATCGGGATCGGAAACGAGTGCCTCCATCAAATCCAAAGACAGCTCCAGACGGTTGGCTTCTTCGGCATCGATGTTGATACCGATATCGTATTTTTTACCCAAAAGGAACAATTCTTTCAGGCGCGGCAACAGTTCGCCCATTACGCGTCCGTGTTGGGCGCGCGAGTAGCGAGGGTGGATGGCGGAGAGTTTGACGGAAATGCCGTTGCCTTCGTAAACGCCTTGTCCTGCCGCATCTTTGCCGATGGCGTGGATGGCTTCGACATAGTCGCGGTAGTAGCGGTCGGCATCGGCTTGGGTGTAGGCGGCTTCGCCCAACATATCGAAGGAGAAGCGGTAGCCCATTTTTTCGCGTTCTTTGCCGTTTTGCAGGGCTTCTTCAATGGTCTGTCCGGTGACGAACTGTTTGCCCAGAAGCCGCATGGCGTAATTTACGCCTTGGCGGATGAGCGGTGCGCCGCCTTTGCCGATCAGGCGGCCGAGTGCGGAACTCATTTGTTTGTCGTTTGTGGCGGTCAGTTTGCCGGTAATCAGCAGGCCCCAGGCGGCAGCATTGACGAAGAGGGAAGGGCTGTTGTTCAAATGGCTTTTCCAGTTGCCGTCTGAAATCTTGTCGGCAATCAGGCGGTCGCGCGTGGCGTTGTCGGGAATGCGCAGCAGGGCTTCCGCCAGACACATCAGCGCGATGCCTTCTTCGCTGGAGAGTGAAAACTCGTGCATCAGCGCATCCACGCCGCCGGCTTTAGTGCGGCCGGCGCGGACTTGGGTAACCAAACGGCGGGCAAGCTCGGAGGCGGCGTTGCGCTCTTCGTCACTCATCTGTGCACGTTGCAACATATCCTGTACGGCTTCGATTTCATTACGGCGGTAGGCATCGGTTATCGCTTGGCGCAGGGCAGTTTGTGCCGGAAATGCAAAATGAAACATTTTTTGGATTCTCCAAAGTTTTTCGGGGGGCAGGCGGCATCGGTGCGGCCTGAATACGGTAATATCGTAATAAATCCGCAGATGAAATACAAGGCTTCAAATGCGGGCAGGGTAGGTGCTTCCGTTTCTTTGAAAATGAAACGGGTAAAACACAAATAAGGCCTGTATGCAGGCAAGGTTTATTTGTGTTTGACCCGGAAACGGGTTCAGACGGCACGAACCGGGATGCCGTGCCGTCTGAAAGGGGTTTATCGGGTGGCGCGGTAATCTGCGTCGGCTTTTTCAAAGCGTTCTTGGATTTCGCGCGAAGGTTCTTTGTTGAACAGGGAAACCAACACGGCAACGATCAAGCAAACAATAAAGCCCGGGACGATTTCGTACATCGTCAACAAGCCGTTTTCGCCTACCGCTTGAGCCGGTTTTTTTACCCATTCCGCCCATACGACTACGGTTAAGGCACCTGCAACCATACCCGACAACGCGCCGTAGGCAGTGATGCGTTTCCACAATACGGACAGAATCACAATCGGGCCGAATGCCGCACCGAAACCTGCCCACGCATAAGACACCAGTCCCAATACTTTGCTGTTCGGATCGGAAGCAATCAGGATGGAAATCACGGCAATCGCCAAGACCATCAGGCGGCCGACCCATACCAGTTCCGACTGTTGCGCGTTTTTACGCAAAAAGCCTTTGTAGAAGTCTTCGGTAATCGCGCTGGAGCAAACCAAAAGCTGGCAGGACAGGGTGGACATCACCGCCGCCAAAATCGCGCTCAAAATAATGCCGGCGATCCAAGGGTTGAACAGCAGGGTGGAAAGCGCGATGAAGATGCGTTCGTGGTTGCCGCTCATAGAAGAAACTTTGTCGGGATTTGCACCGAAATACGCAATGCCGAAATAACCGACCGCTACCGCGCCCGCAAGGCACAACGCCATCCAAGTCATACCGATGCGGCGTGCGGATACCAGCGATTTCGCGCTTTCGGCCGCCATAAAGCGCGCCAAAATGTGCGGCTGTCCGAAATAGCCCAAGCCCCATGCGGCGGTGGAAATGATGCCGATGACGGTCGTACCGGCAAACAGGCTGCCGTATTCTTTGCCCGTGCCTGCGGCGACGCTTTGAATCGCGGCAGACATCTGTTCCGCGCCGCCCAAGCCCAGATAGACCATCACAGGCGTTAAAATCAGCGCGAAAATCATCAAAGAGGCCTGCAACGTATCCGTCCAACTTACCGCCAAGAAGCCGCCCAAGAAGGTATAGGCGATGGTCGCGCCCGCGCCCAGCCACATTGCCTGATTGTAAGTCATACCTTCAAACAGGCTTTGGAACAGGGTTGCGCCCGCCACAATGCCCGAGGCGCAATAAATCGTGAAGAAAAACAGGATAATCAGTGCGGAAACCACTTTCATCAAGTGTCCGCCCGCGCCGAAGCGGTGGAAGAAATAATCCGGCAGCGTCAGCGCATTGTTGGCGTATTCGGTATGCACGCGCAGGCGGCCCGCCACCAAGAGCCAGTTGAAATACGCGCCGACCAAGAGGCCGATGGCAATCCAAGCCTCATTCAAACCGCTCAAATAAATCGCGCCCGGCAGACCCATCAGCAGCCAGCCGGACATATCGGACGCGCCTGCCGACATCGCCGTAACAAACGGGCCCAGGCTGCGACCGCCCAAAATATAATCGTCGAAATTGCGCGTGGAAAAATAAGCGGCAAGCCCGATGAGAAGGACTGCAACCAGATAGATTGCAAAAGTGATGTACATGGGATTCATGTGCTATTCCTCGTCTAAAACTTCAGAATTACAGGCTTTGAAATTGCAAGCAACTCATGCCTGAAATGTTTTTCTAATAAAAGTACAACGGAAAATCCGGACACCCGAAAGGGGATTCGGATAAATTATCTTCAATCACAATAAGATATGTAATGAAATCACGTGAAATTGTAAATAATTTGGTTCAGCATAACCCAAATTTTTTTGTTTGCAAAGCACTTGCCGTCCAAAAAAGGCGGGGAAAAGCAGATTATTAACATAAAATCTATCTAAAACAACATATTATTTTGTAGTTGCTTGTAATTGAAAAGGGATGGTGTTGTGAAACCGGCTTTCCGCCTGCTTATGTTTTGAAGTGTAGTTTAGCAACGGAAGTGGGGCGGAACATTTTGTGCAGATGCCCGGTCGCCCGTTTTCAGACGGCATTTTTCCTTATACAATAGCCGTTTGAATTTAATATGTTCAGGAAGGATACAGATTATGTTCGGCAAGCAGCTTTTTGAAGAAGTCGGCTCGAAAATCAGCGAAACCATCGCCAACAGCCCTGCCAAAGATGTGGAAAAAAATATTAAGGCGATGCTGGGCGGCGCGTTCAACCGTATGGATTTGGTTACGCGCGAAGAATTCGACATCCAGCAGCAGGTTTTAATCAAAACCCGTACCAAACTGGCGGCTTTGGAAGCGCGTTTGGCGAAACTCGAAGCCGCGCAAAATCCCGAACGGGCAGCATTGGAAGCGGCTGAAGCCGCTGCCGAAGAAGCCGTCGCCGAAATCAGGCAGCAAACCGCAGCCGGCGAATAAGGTCGTCTGAAAATATGTCGCTTGCCTTGGTTTACAGCCGCGCCTTGAGCGGTATGAATGCGCCGTTGGTCGAAGTGGAAGCCCACCTTGCCAACGGCCTGCCGCATTTCAACATCGTCGGACTGCCCGATACGGAAGTCAAAGAAAGTCGCGACCGCGTCCGTGCCGCCATTATTCAAAGCGGTTTTGAATTCCCCACCAAAAAAATTACCGTCAACCTCGCCCCCGCCGACCTGCCCAAAGAGTCGGGGCGTTTCGATTTGCCGATTGCAATCGGCATCCTTGCTGCATCGGGGCAGGTTGCGCCCGAAAAACTGGCGGAATACGAGTTTGCGGGGGAATTGGCACTGTCGGGGCTGTTGCGCCCCGTGCGCGGCGCGTTGGCGATGGCGTGGCAGGGTATGCAGGCAAAACGTGCATTTGTTTTGCCTGAAGAAAACGCAGGACAAGCCGCCGTGATGCGCGGCATTACCGTTTACGGCGCGCGCTCTTTGGGCGAAGTCGCCGCTCATTTGAACGGCATCGAACCTTTGGCGCAAACCGAATGTTCCATACCGCAAATGCCGTCTGAACATGGCGGACAACCTGATTTGTGTGATGTGAAAGGTCAGCACACTGCCCGCCTTGCTTTGGAAATCGCTGCCGCAGGCGGACACAGCCTTTTGATGATGGGTCCGCCGGGAACGGGCAAGTCTATGCTCTCCCAACGGCTGCCCGGCATCCTGCCGCCGCTGACCGAAGACGAATTGGTCGAAGTTTGGGCATTGCGTTCGCTCCTTCCCAACCACCAGCAACAACTCGACAGCAACCGTCCTTTCCGCAGTCCGCACCACAGCGCCAGCGCGGCGGCTATGGTCGGAGGCGGTTCGGACCCGCGTCCGGGCGAGATTTCATTGGCGCATCACGGCGTTTTGTTTTTGGACGAATTGCCCGAGTTCGACCGCAAAGTTTTGGAAGTGTTGCGCGAACCTTTGGAAAACGGCGAAATCCACATTTCCCGCGCGGCGCGCCAAGCCGTCTATCCTGCCAAATTCCAACTCGTCGCCGCCATGAACCCCTGCCCGTGCGGCTATCTCGGGCATCCCGTCAAACCCTGCCGCTGCACACCCGAAAGCGTCGCGCGTTACCGCAGCAAAATTTCCGGCCCGTTGCTTGACCGCATCGATTTGACCATCGAAGTCCCGAGCCTGTCCGCCGCCGAACTGATGCAGCAGGAAGCAGGGGAAAGCAGCGCGTCCGTTTTGGAACGCGTTATCGCCGCCAGAGACAAACAATACGCACGGCAAGGCAAAGTGAATGCCGCTTTGAGCGTCAGCGAACTCGATTCCCAAGCCCGCATCCAAAAAGAAGCGCAGGAAGCATTGGGCAGCCTGCTGGAAAAACTCTCCCTCTCCGCCCGCAGTTTCCACCGCATCATGCGTGTTGCACGGACGCTGGCAGACCTGTCGGGCGACGAAGAAGTCGGCAGAAGCCACGTCATGAAAGCCATAGGTTTCCGCCGTGCTTTATAGGAACGGGAATGGAAGCAGGTTTTGCCCAAATATGGCGATATTGTTAGAATATCCGCCCGTAAGCAAACGGCGTTAATGCCGTCTGAAACACATTAAGGTATGTTTATGAACAAATTTTCCCAATCCGGAAAAGGTCTGTCCGGTTTTTTCTTCGGTTTGATACTGGCGACGGTCATTATTGCCGGTATTTTGTTTTATCTGAATCAAACAGGTCAAAATGCGTTCAAAATCCCGGCTCTGTCGAAGCAGCCTGCAGAAACGGAAATCCTGAAACCGAAAAACCAGCCAAAGGAAGACATCCAACCTGAACCGGTCGATCAAAACGCCTTGTCCGAACCGGATGCTGCGAAAGAGGCAGAGCAGTCGGATGCGGAAAAAGCTGCCGACAAGCAGCCCGTTGCCGATAAAGCCGACGAGGTTGAAGAAAAAGCGGGCGAGCCGGAACGGGAAGAGCTGGACGGACAGGCAGTGCGTAAGAAAGCGCTGACGGAAGAGCGTGAACAAACCGTTGGGGAAAAAGCGCAGAAGAAAGATGCCGAAACGGTTAAAAAACAAGCGGTAAAACTGTCTAAAGAAACAGAGAAAAAAGCTCCAAAAGAAGAGAAAAAGGCGGCAAAGGAAAAAGTTGCACCCAAACCGACCCCGGAACAAATCCTCAACAGCGGCAGCATCGAAAAAGCGCGCAGTGCCGCTGCCAAAGAAGTACAGAAAATGAAAACGCCCGACAAGGCGGAAGCAACGCATTATCTGCAAATGGGCGCGTATGCCGACCGTCAGAGCGCGGAAGGGCAGCGTGCCAAACTGGCAATCTTGGGCATATCTTCCAAGGTGGTCGGTTATCAGGCGGGACATAAAACGCTTTACCGTGTGCAAAGCGGCAATATGTCTGCCGATGCGGTGAAAAAAATGCAGGACGAGTTGAAAAAGCACGGGGTCGCCAGCCTGATCCGTGCGATTGAAGGCAAATAATTATGAAGTTCAAACATCTGTTGCCGCTGCTGCTGTCGGCAGTGTTGTCCGCGCAGGCATATGCCCTGACGGAAGGGGAAGACTATCTTGTGTTGGATAAACCCATTCCTCAAGAACAGTCGGGCAAAATTGAGGTTTTGGAATTTTTCGGCTATTTCTGCGTACATTGCCATCATTTCGATCCTTTGTTATTGAAATTGGGCAAGGCATTGCCGTCTGATGCCTATTTAAGGACGGAGCACGTGGTCTGGCAGCCTGAAATGCTCGGTCTGGCCAGGATGGCGGCCGCCGTCAATTTGTCGGGTTTGAAATATCAGGCAAACCCTGCCGTGTTTAAAGCAGTTTACGAACAAAAAATCCGCTTGGAAAACAGGTCGGTTGCCGGAAAATGGGCTTTGTCTCAAAAAGGCTTTGACGGCAAAAAACTGATGCGCGCCTATGATTCTCCCGAGGCCGCCGCCGCAGCATTAAAAATGCAGAAACTGACGGAACAATACGGTATTGACAGCACGCCGACCGTTATTGTCGGCGGAAAATACCGCGTTATCTTCAATAATGGCTTTGACGGCGGCGTTCATACGATTAAAGAATTGGTTGCCAAAGTCAGGGAAGAACGCAAACTGTCAAACCGTTCTACGCAAAAATAACCTTATCCATCATACACCTGAAAGAAACCAAGCAATGGATTTTATGATTGTCCTGAAAGCCCTGATGATGGGTTTGGTAGAAGGTTTTACCGAATTCCTGCCTATTTCCAGTACCGGACATTTGATTGTGTTCGGCAATCTGATTGGTTTTCACAGCAATCACAAGGTTTTTGAAATTACCATCCAGCTCGGTGCGGTTTTGGCGGTAGTGTTTGAATACCGGCAGCGTTTCAGCAATGTGTTGCATGGCTTGGGAAAAGACCGGAAAGCCAACCGTTTTGTCCTTAATCTTGCCATTGCTTTTATACCTGCCGCCGTGATGGGGCTGTTGTTCGGCAAACAAATCAAAGAGTATCTGTTTAACCCCTTGAGTGTTGCAGTCATGCTGGTTTTGGGCGGTTTTTTTATTTTGTGGGTGGAGAAACGCCAAAGCCGAGCAGAGCCTAAAATTGCCGATGTTGATGCATTGCGTCCGATTGATGCGTTGATGATCGGCGTTGCCCAAGTGTTTGCACTGGTTCCGGGTACGTCCCGTTCGGGTAGTACGATTATGGGCGGGATGCTTTGGGGAATCGAGCGGAAAACGGCAACGGAGTTTTCATTTTTCTTGGCCGTTCCGATGATGGTTGCAGCAACGGCTTATGATGTCCTGAAACATTACCGGTTTTTCACCCTGCATGATGTCGGTTTGATTCTGATAGGCTTTATTGCCGCTTTTGTTTCCGGTTTAGTAGCGGTCAAAGCACTGCTGAAGTTTGTTTCCAAGAAAAACTATATCCCGTTTGCCTATTACCGCATTGTTTTCGGCATCGTCATCATAATATTGTGGTTGTCGGGCTGGATAAGTTGGGAATGAAACCATAAACCCGACCTGAAGACATTATTCGGGTCGGGTTTGTCTGGCGGGCTGATAAAATCAGGACAGGCGGGGCAATAGGTTTAAAGTCGATTGCCTGTTTTGAAGTCAGTGGTTTGTTCTTTATTTTCCGGCAATCAGGCAATAAAAAAGCACATGCCTTTTTACGGTCTGTGCTTTTTTATCTGGTGGAGGTAAGCGGGATCGAACCGCTGACCTCTTGCATGCCATGCAAGCGCTCTACCAACTGAGCTATACCCCCGAAAATCTGGTGGCGAATCAGGGACTCGAACCCCGGACACAAGGATTATGATTCCTCTGCTCTAACCGACTGAGCTAATTCGCCGTTTCGTGAAGTCGCTATTATATGTTTTTTTGTTTTTTGACAAGCCGTATTTTTTAATTTTGAATTAGTTTCCTGTTTTTAAATGTTAAAAAGTTTATGCCGTCTGAAGCGGATTCAGATGGCATGAGGGTTAGAGTTTGTGGCAGATGTCGCCGAAGCGGAATCCTGCCCAGTCGATGCCGATATTTTTTCCGAATGCGATGACTTTAAATAGTTCGCCCATTTCGTGCTGGTCAATCAGTTTCTGAACGGCAGCAGCTTCACGGATGTAGGCGGGCGAGTCTGTTTTTCCCACTTGTGTCAACAGTTCGATTATGCCCAGATTCAGCAGAAAATGGGACTGGGGCAGATAGCCTGTCAAATCCAGTCCTGCATCCGTACCGGCTTGGGCGATGTCGGTAAAGTTGACGTGGGCGGTCAGGTCTGCCAATCCGATGAAGTCGAAAGGATTGTGGATAACGTGGTGTCGGTAGTGTCCGATCAATGTGCCTTGATTGCGTTGCGGGTGGTAATACTGCGCCACATCAAAACCGTAGTCGATGAATATCATGCCGCCGCGTTTGAGCCTTGAGGCAAGGGTGCGGATAAAGGCATATTGTTGCGGGTGCAGTTCGCTGGTGTAGGGATAATCTGTTTGAGGAAAATAGAGGGAAGCCGAGGTGGAAAGCGACGGATCGTGCAAGGGTTTTGCAGAATAGGCGAAACGACCGTTGTCTAAACAAACGCCGACATGCTCGAATGAGCCGCCTTCATTTTTACGGATGATTTCGACAGGCATGGCATCGAGTACTTCGTTACCGATGATGATGCCGTCAAATGTTTCCGGAAGCGCAGATAAGTGGACAATTTTTTGGGCGGCTTGAGGTGCGAGGGTCTGAATCAGGTCTTTCTGGCGAGCTGCTAGTTCCGGCGATATTTCAATAATATAGTAACGGTTGATGCCGTCCGAAATGCTGCCCAACAAATCGGCGGCAAGCTGACCGGTTCCCGCGCCGAATTCATAGATATTGCCCGCCGTTTGGGGTAGAAGTTCTTGAAGTTGGCGTGCCAGTGTCTGTGCAAACAGAGGGGTGAGGGTCGGTGCGGTAATAAAATCCCCGTTATTGCCGATTTTATGGCTGCCGCCGGTGTAGTAGCCGTATTGCGGAGTGTATAAAACCAATTCCATAAAACGTGAAAATGGAATCCAATTTCTATGCTTTTTGATTTCTTTGGCAAGGAGGGTTTGAAGGTTGGCTGAGGATTGTTGCGCGGCAGGGGAGGGGAGGGGGAGGGGCATGATAAATGTTATCTTGTGTAAATTTATTGGATTTCCCGATATATTACACGTTGGTACAGATGCTGTCATGGCTTTATTTTAATACTATATATTGATTTTTATTTAAAATAAATAGTATATATGGTAATTATTCACCTTTATTACTATGCCTTGTGATTGGCTGCCTGCAATTGGATTTTTCTATTTTGTTGTTTTTAAAGGAATTTAAAAAACTTGATATATTAATGAAATTTTCCGTCCGTATTTGACCGAGTGTTTAAAATTTCTTATAGTGTCGATTGGTGGGGAATTGTGGGGCAAAGTGTCTCTTTTACCCTTGTGATTTTGATTTCGGCTTGGGACATGTCATGTTCGGCGGCGCACACGAATTAAGCATCGACAGTAAGGGGCGGTTGGCTGTTCCTGCCAAATTCCGCGACATTCTGTCGCGCCTCTATACGCCTGCCGTAGTGGTAACGCTCGAGTCGAAACATAAGCTGTTGATGTACCCTGTTGCGGAGTGGGAAAAGGTTGCGGCGCAACTTTTAAATTTAAAAGTGGCGGATAACCCTGTTTTACGGCGGTTTCAAAATCTTCTGCTGCATAACGCGGAAATTTTGGAATGGGACAGCGCCGGTCGGGTGCTGGTTCCTGCCGGACTGAGGAAGAGGGTGGATTTCGACCGTGAAGTCGTTTTGGTCGGTCGTGCCAACCGTTTGGAGCTTTGGGGTCGCGAGCAGTGGGAGGCTGAGATGGTTCAGGCTTTGGATGACGATCCTGACGAACTTGCCTTCCAGTTGAGTCAGACGGATTTGCAATTGTGATTGGAGCAGAAAGTTACCGGCATATCACGGTCTTGCTGAATGAGGCGGTGGATGCGCTTGCCGTGCGCGAAGACGGTATCTATGTGGACGGTACGTTCGGCAGGGGAGGGCATTCCCGGCTGATTTTGTCGCGTTTGGGCGATGCGGGGCGGCTGATTGTTTTCGATAAAGACCCGCAGGCGATTGCTGTGGCAGAAGAGCTGGCGCGTTCGGACAAACGGGTCGGTGTCGTGCATGGTGGTTTTGTTTCGTTTCAGACGGCATTGGATGATTTGGGTATCGGCAAGGTGGACGGTGCGTTGTTTGATTTGGGGATTTCGTCTCCGCAAATCGATGACGGCAGCCGCGGTTTCAGCTTCCGTTTCGATGCCCCTTTGGATATGCGTATGGATACGACGCGCGGTATGTCTGCCGCAGAGTGGATAGCGGTTGCGTCGGAACAGGATTTGCACGAGGTAATCAAGAATTATGGTGAAGAGCGGTTTAGCCGCCAGATTGCGCGCGCCATTGTTGCGCAACGGGCGGAAAGTCCAATCGATACAACCCGCAAGCTGGCGCAGATCGTGGCACAAAACGTCCGTACTCGTGAGCGGGGGCAAGATCCTGCAACACGTACTTTCCAGGCGGTCCGCATCTTTATTAACCGCGAGCTTGAAGAAGTAGGGGCAGTATTGCCGCAGGTCATGTGTCGTCTGAAACAGGGCGGACGTTTGGCGGTCATTGCTTTCCATTCGTTGGAAGACCGCATTGTGAAGCAGTTTGTCAAAAAATATTCGCAACACGCGCCCCTACCGCGCTGGGCGGCGGTCAGGGAAGCGGATTTGCCCGAGCCGCCCCTGAAAATCGTGGGCAGGGCATTAAAGCCGGGTGAGGCGGAAATTGCCGCCAATCCGAGGGCGAGAAGTGCGGTTTTGCGTGTGGCGGAGCGGACTGCCGGTCCGATACCGGAACAATAACAGAGAAAAACGTCTGAACGGCAATGAACAAATTGAATTTCCTTCTGCTGCTTGCGGTGTGTGTTTCCGCTTTTTCCGTTGTGATGCAGCAAAACCAGTACAGGCTCAACTTCACAGCTTTGGACAAGGCGAAAAAACAGGAAATCGCCTTGGAGCAGGATTATGCGCAAATGAGGCTGCAACAGGCGCGTTTGGCGAACCACGAAGCGATCAGGGCGGCGGCAGAAAAACAAAACCTCCATCCGCCGGTTTCGGGCAATACCTTTATGGTGGAACATCAAAGATAGAAGCAGCCTGTGTGCCGGAATCGGATTCCTGCGTCAGGATAATAATAACGAGAAGTAAAAATGTTGATTAAGAGCGAATATAAGCCCCGGATGCTGCCCAAAGAAGAGCAGGTCAAAAAGCCGATGACCAGTAACGGACGGATCAGCTTCGTCCTGATGGCAATGGCGGTCTTGTTTGCCGGTTTGATTGCCCGCGGACTGTATCTGCAGACGGTAACGTATGAATTTTTGAAAGAACAGGGCGACAACCGGATTGTGCGGACTCAAACATTGCCGGCTACACGCGGTACGGTTTCGGACCGGAACGGTGCGGTTTTGGCGTTGAGTGCGCCGACGGAGTCCCTGTTTGTCGTGCCTAAAGATATGAAGGAAATGCCGTCTGCCGCTCAATTGGAACGCCTGTCCGAGCTTGTCGATGTGCCGGTCGATGTTTTAAGGAGCAAACTCGAACAGAAAGGCAAGTCGTTTATCTGGATCAAGCGGCAGCTCGATCCCAAGGTTGCCGAAGAGGTCAAAGCCTTGGGTTTGGAAAACTTTGTATTTGAAAAAGAATTAAAACGCCATTACCCGATGGGCAACCTGTTTGCACACGTCATCGGATTTACCGATATTGACGGCAAAGGTCAGGAAGGTTTGGAACTTTCGCTTGAAGACAGCCTGCATGGCGAAGACGGCGCGGAAGTCGTTTTGCGGGATCGGCAGGGCAATATTGTGGACAGCTTGGACTCCCCGCGCAATAAAGCCCCCAAAAACGGCAAAGACATTATTCTTTCTCTGGATCAGAGGATTCAGACTTTGGCTTATGAAGAGTTGAATAAGGCGGTCGAATACCATCAGGCAAAAGCCGGAACGGTGGTGGTTTTGGATGCCCGCACGGGAGAAATCCTCGCCTTGGCCAATACGCCTGCCTACGAGCCCAACAAACCCGGTCAGGCAGACAGCGAACAGAGGCGCAACCGTGCCGTTACCGACATGATCGAGCCCGGTTCGGCGATAAAGCCGTTCGTCATTGCAAAAGCATTGGATGCGGGCAAAACCGATTTGAACGAGAGATTGAATACGCAGCCTTATAAAATCGGCCCGGCATCGGTGCGCGATACCCATGTTTACCCTTCTTTGGATGTGCGCGGCATTATGCAGAAATCTTCCAATGTCGGCACAAGCAAGCTGTCTGCACGGTTCAGTTCGGAAGAAATGTATGACTTGTACCATAGCTTGGGTATCGGTGTGCGTATGCATTCCGGTTTTCCGGGGGAAAGCGCGGGCGTGTTGCGCGATTGGCGGAAATGGCGGCCTATCGAACAGGCGACGATGTCTTTCGGTTACGGCCTGCAGTTGAGTCTGCTGCAATTGGCACGCGCCTATACCGCGCTGACGCACGACGGCGTTTTGCTGCCGGTCAGCTTTGAAAAACAGGCGGTTGCGCCGCAAGGCAAACGCATATTCAAAGAATCGACCGCGCGCGAGGTACGCAATCTGATGGTTTCCGTAACCGAGCCGGGCGGCACCGGTACGGCGGGCGCGGTGGACGGTTTCGATGTCGGTGCGAAAACCGGTACGGCGCGTAAACTGGTTAATGGCCGCTATGTGGACAACAAACACGTCGGTACGTTCATCGGTTTTGCTCCGGCTAGAAATCCACGCGTGATTGTGGCGGTAACCATCGACGAACCGACTGCCAACGGCTATTACGGCGGCGTAGTGGCAGGTCCGGTCTTCAAACAAGTGATGGGCGGCAGCCTGAACATCTTGGGCGTTTCCCCGACCAAGCCCCTGACCGCCGCTGCCGTCAAAACACCGTCTTAATCCGAGTATCAACGAGATTGTTTTATGTTCAGCAAGTTAACCCCTTTGGCTGAAACCGACTTTCCGCCTCTGCTGTGTGCAAACGCAGCAGGGCGTTTGTTGCATTCAGACAGCCGCCAAATCAAACAAGGCGATATTTTCGTTGCCTGCCCGGGAGAATATGCCGACGGACGCAGTTATATCCCCGCCGCCGTTGCCAACGGCGCGGCTTTTGTTTTTTGGGACGACGACGGCAAATTCGCGTGGAATCCCGAATGGAAAGTCCCCAATCAAGGCATTAAAGATTTGAAACACCGAGCCGGTATGTTGGCGGCGCAAGTTTACGGCAATGTTTCAGACGGCCTCAAAGTCTGGGGCGTAACCGGTACCAACGGCAAAACCTCCATCACACAATGGCTGGCGCAAGCAGCCGATTTGTTGGGCGAAAAAACCGCCATTATCGGCACGGTCGGTAACGGCTTTTGGGGCGCGTTGGAAGAAACCACGCACACCACCCCCGCCCCCGTCGATGTCCAAACCCTGCTCTACCGCTTCCGCCGGCAAGGTGCAACCGCCGCCGCGATGGAAGTCTCCAGCCACGGTCTTGACCAGTCGCGCGTCAACGGCGTGCCATTCCGCAGCGCAATCTTCACCAATCTCACCCGCGACCACCTCGACTACCACGGCACGATGGAAGCCTACGACGCCATCAAGTCGCGCCTGTTTTACTGGCAAGACCTGCAACACGCCGTTATCAATATCGATGACGAATACGGCGCAGAACTCGTATGCCGTCTGAAAAAAGACTGTCCCGATTTGGCCGTTTACGGCTACGGCTTCAGTGAACGCGCCGACATCCGCATTACCGATTTCACCGCCTCTTCAGACGGCATAGCAGCCGTATTCCAAACCCCGTGGGGTGAAGGACGCTGCCGTACCCGCCTGCTCGGACGGTTCAACGCGCAAAACCTCGCCGCCTGCATCGCCTTGCTGTGCGCCAACGGCTATCCGCTTGATAAAGTATTGGATGTGCTGGAAAAAATCCGCCCTGCTTCGGGACGTATGGACTGCATTATGAACAGCGGCAAGCCCTTGGTCGTTGTCGATTACGCCCACACGCCCGACGCATTGGAAAAAGCACTCTCCACTTTGCAGGAAATCAAACCTCAAGGCGCGGCTTTGTGGTGCGTATTCGGCTGCGGCGGCAACCGCGACCGGGGCAAACGCCCGCTGATGGGCGCGGCAGCCGTACAGGGCGCGGATAAAGTCGTCGTTACCAGCGACAACCCGCGCTTGGAAAATCCGCAAGACATCATCAACGACATCCTGCCCGCCGTACCTAATCCCGAACGTGTCGAAGCCGACCGCGCCGCCGCCATCCGTTACGCAGTCGGACGCGCCGCCGTAAACGACATTATTCTGATTGCCGGCAAAGGACACGAAAACTATCAGGATGTACAAGGCGTGAAGCACCATTTCTCTGATTTTGAAGTTGCAGAAAAAGCATTGGCGGGGCGGGGCTAAAATAGGCGGTACAAAGTTTTCAGACGACCTGACCGGCAAGAGGCCGTCTGAAACATTATGAATCTTGATTTATATAATCTGAATCTAAGGAAAAAGAATGGGTATTTACCGTTGCAATAAATGCGGTTGCATGAATGAGCATTACTACGAATCCGGAATGAGTGAAATTGCTTGTCCAAAATGCACGGCTCCGGTTAAGGTTTACGACACTTTATTTTTTGTCAGTAAATTGTTGGAACGTTATTTCTCGGTAAACCGGGAATTGCAGGCTTTGAAGCAACAGGAAGACGGCGGTGAGGAAAATGCACAACAAGATACCGGTTCGGAAAACCAAAATTATAACCTGCTGACAGGCGTTAATTTATCGGAAACCGACATTTTGGCTACTGAAAAACAGCATGAACCGATACGCCAATGGTTTGCCCGGGCCAATATTGTGCCGGTGTTTGACTTGCAGGCGGTCAATATGAGCGGTTTTTTTGATGAGGCTGCCGCTAAATTAGGCGGCAATTATCAGATTACTAAAAATATGTTGGGTCAGATTATTCGGGCATACGGCCACAACCACACAAGTATTAGTTTGGATATCGGCAAAATGTCGCAAAAAGACGGGCAGACAATGAATAACCTATGCCGGCAATTTTATAGCCATACTTTGTTTTCTAAGTATTTTTATCAGAAACAGGAAAAAATTGTCCGCTTGAACCTGCAACGTGCCACTGCCATCAAACACTTTTTTTGCGGCGGTTGGCTTGAATGGTTTGCCTTGGGCAAAATGCTTGAAGAAGCAAAACAAAAAGGCAAGGATTATGCTTTTTCTTGCGCTAGAAATGTGAAAATCGAATTCGGCAATGAAGATAAACAGGAGTTGGATGTCGTATTTTTACCGATGGGTAAAGAGCCGGTTGTGGTGGAATGTAAATCAGGGGAATTCAGACGGGACATTGAAAAATATGTACGTTTGAAAAAACGGTTGAATTTGCCGGATGAACGTTTTGTGATACTGGCTGCCGATTTAGAGGAAAGTCAGGCGGCGGCATTGGGCAGTATGTACGGTTTAACTTTTGTTACACCTAAATCTATGATGAAACATTTACAGACGGTTATGTGAGGCCGTCTGAAAAAACAAACGGAAGAAACCATGAAACCACTGGATCTAAATTTCATCTGCCAAGCCCTCAAGCTTCCGATGCCGTCTGAAAGCAAACCCGTGTCGCGCATCGTAACCGACAGCCGCGACATCCGCGCGGGCGATGTGTTTTTCGCATTGGCGGGCGGGCGGTTTGATGCGCATGATTTTGTTGAAGACGTATTGGCTGCTGGTGCGGCGGCGGTTGTGGTTTCGCGCGAAGATTGCGTTGCAATGGATGGCGCGTTGAAAGTCGATGACACGCTTACCGCGTTGCAAATGGTGGCGAAGGCGTGGCGCGAGAATGTGAACCCGTTTGTGTTCGGTATTACCGGTTCGGGCGGCAAGACGACGGTGAAGGAAATGTTGGCTGCGGTATTGCGCCGCCGTTTCGGCGATAATGCCGTTTTGGCGACGGCAGGCAACTTCAACAACCATATTGGATTGCCGCTTACTTTGTTGAAATTAAACGAAAAACACCGCTATGCCGTCATCGAAATGGGCATGAACCATTTTGGCGAACTAGCGGTTTTGACGCAAATCGCCAAACCTGATGCCGCATTGGTCAACAACGCCATGCGCGCCCATGTCGGTTGCGGTTTTGACGGAGTGGGCGATATTGCCAAAGCGAAAAGCGAGATTTACCAAGGTTTATGTTCAGACGGCATTGCACTGATTCCTCAAGAAGATGCCAATATGGCTGTCTTCAAAACGGCAACGCTTAATTTGAATACGCGCACTTTCGGCATCGATAGCGGCGATGTCCACGCGGAAAACATCGTATTGAAACCTTTGTCGTGCGAATTTGATTTGGTGTGCGGCGACGAACGCGCAGCCGTGGTGCTGCCTGTTCCCGGCCGCCACAATGTCCACAACGCCGCCGCTGCCGCCGCGCTGTCTTTGGCTGCGGGTTTGAGTTTGAACGATGTGGCGGAAGGTTTGAAAGGTTTCAGCAATATCAAAGGCCGTCTGAACGTCAAAGTTGGCATCAAGGGCGCGACCCTGATTGATGATACCTACAATGCGAATCCCGACAGTATGAAAGCCGCGATTGACGTGTTGGCGCGTATGCCTGCGCCGCGTATTTTCGTGATGGGCGATATGGGCGAACTGGGCGAGGACGAAGCAGCCGCCATGCACGCCGAAGTCGGCGCGTATGCCCGCGACCAAGGCATCGAAGCGGCTTATTTTGTCGGCGACAACAGCGTCGAAGCGGCGGAAACATTTGGCGCGGACGGTTTGTGGTTCGCCGCCAAAGACCCGTTGATTCAAGTGTTGCGCCACGATTTGCCCGAACGCGCCACCGTGTTGGTGAAAGGTTCACGCTTTATGCAGATGGAAGAAGTGGTCGAGGCATTGGAGGATAAGTGAAAATGAAAAGCCGACGTTTTTTTAAAGCCTTATTGCTGATTGCCGCACTGGTCGGCGCGTTTTATGCCGGAATGCGGACGCAGGCGTATCTTTATGAAGATTTATGTTTAGACTTGGGCGGCGGCAAAAATCCCGGGGGTTACCCGATTTGTGTGATTGAGAAAGTCCCTGCACGTTAATCTGCAAAAGCCGTCCGAAACCTTGTCGGACGGCAAGCCAACCTCAAACGGGCGCAAGCCCATGTAACGACAAAAACAAAAAAGGAAGCCCCATGTTTTTATGGCTCGCACATTTCAGCAACTGGTTAACCGGTCTGAATATTTTTCAATACACCACATTCCGCGCCGTCATGGCGGCGTTGACCGCCTTGGCGTTTTCCCTGATGTTCGGTCCGTGGACGATACGCAGGCTGACCGCGCTCAAATGCGGG
The DNA here is from genome assembly GCA_000176735.1 of Neisseria polysaccharea ATCC 43768. Taxonomy (GTDB): domain Bacteria; phylum Pseudomonadota; class Gammaproteobacteria; order Burkholderiales; family Neisseriaceae; genus Neisseria; species Neisseria polysaccharea. Next base: position 20,454 of record ADBE01000024.1, read on the forward strand.
CAGGCAGTGCGTACCGACGGCCCGCAAACCCACCTCGTCAAAAACGGTACGCCGACGATGGGCGGTTCGCTGATTCTGACCGCCATTACCGTGTCCACCCTGTTGTGGGGCAACTGGGCGAACCCGTATATCTGGATTCTCTTGGGCGTATTGCTCGCCACGGGCGCACTCGGTTTTTACGACGACTGGCGCAAAGTCGTCTATAAAGACCCCAACGGCGTGTCCGCCAAATTCAAAATGGTGTGGCAGTCAAGCGTTGCCATTATCGCCGGTTTGGCATTGTTTTACCTTGCCGCCAATTCCGCCAACAATATTTTGATTGTCCCGTTCTTCAAACAAATCGCCCTGCCGCTGGGCGTGGTCGGCTTTTTGGTGTTGTCTTACCTGACCATCGTCGGCACATCCAACGCCGTCAACCTTACCGACGGCTTGGACGGCCTTGCCGCCTTCCCCGTCGTCCTCGTTGCCGCCGGTCTTGCCATTTTCGCCTACGCCAGCGGACACTACCAATTTTCCCAATACCTCCAGCTTCCCTATGTCGCCGGCGCGAACGAAGTCGCTATATTCTGCACCGCCATGTGCGGCGCGTGCCTCGGATTTTTGTGGTTCAACGCCTATCCCGCGCAAGTCTTTATGGGTGATGTCGGCGCGCTGGCATTGGGTGCCGCGCTCGGTACCGTTGCCGTCATCGTCCGCCAAGAGTTTGTTTTAGTGATTATGGGCGGTCTGTTCGTCGTCGAAGCCGTATCCGTTATGCTTCAAGTCGGCTGGTACAAGAAAACCAAAAAACGCATCTTTCTGATGGCGCCTATCCACCACCACTACGAACAAAAAGGCTGGAAAGAAACCCAAGTCGTCGTCCGCTTTTGGATTATTACCATCGTCTTGGTGTTGATCGGTTTGAGTACCCTCAAAATCCGCTGAACCTATGCCGTCTGAACACCTTTCAGACGGCATTTGAACGCGCAATAAACCTGCGGCGGCAATCCGCCCCGTCCTATCGTTAACGGCGGCTGAAACCCGCCTTATACTGAAACAGGAGAGAAACCATGAAACAGACAGTCAAATGGCTTGCCGCCGCCCTGATTGCCTTGGGCTTGAACCAAGCGGTGTGGGCGGATGACGATGACGTATCGGATTTTCAGGAAACGCTCCAAGCTGCGGAGCAAGGGAATGCTCAAGCCCAATTAAATTTGGGTTGGATGTATGCCAACGGGCAAGGAGTTCGTCAAGACGATGCACAGGCAACGCAGTGGTTTCGCAAGTCTGCAGAGCAAGGGAATGCTAAAGCCCAATTTAATTTGGGCTTGATGTATGCCAACGGGGCAAAGGAGTCCGTCAAGACATGCACAGGC